>CAVJBM010000103.1:0-35223 GCA_963647775.1 Anaerovibrio sp. | reverse complement strand
TTCTTTACTTTGTCAAAAAAGCCCATGTTTCATTCCTCTTTGTATCGTTGATGATCGTGGGGCGGGCGATGTCACTTGATGTTCAGTTCCTTCTCCACGTCGTTCAGGTTGATGGTCAGCAGCCGGGTCACGCCCTGCTCCTGCATATCGTCGTCGCAAAGTCCGCTCTGCTCCGCTTCCGCCTTTGGCAAAAGCTGCGCCCGCTCCCTTGCTCCTCCTCTTCCCAACGGACCCGCTTCGCTGGGCTCCGTCGGGAGCCCTTTTCCGCAGAGTCCGTCGGCATAGTTCAAAAAAGGAGGCCGACGTCCTTACGGCGTCACTTGATGTGCAACTCCTTCTCCACGTCGTTCAGGTTGATGGTCAGCAGCCGGGTCACGCCCTGCTCCTGCATGGTGACGCCGTAGAGGACGTCGGCCTCCTCCATGGTGCCCCGGCGGTGGGTGATGACGATGAACTGGGTCTTATCGCTCATCTTCCGCAGGTACTGGGCAAAGCGCACCACGTTGGCGTCGTCCAGGGCGGCCTCGATCTCGTCCATAACGCAGAAGGGCGTGGGCCGCACCTTCAGCATGGCGAAGTACAGGGCGATGGCCACGAAGGCCTTCTCGCCGCCGGACAGCAGGGAGATCACCTTCAGGGCCTTGCCCGGGGGCTGGACCTTGATCTCGATGCCGCAGTTCAGGATGTCGTCCGGGTCCTCCAGCTCCAGGGTGGCCTTGCCCCCCCGGAACAGCTCCAGGAAGGTCTCCTGGAAGGTCTGGCTGATGAGGGTGAACTGCTCCTTGAAGATCGACGTCATCTCGCCGGTGATCTGGGCGATGATGCCCTCCAGCTCGCCCTTGGCCTTGGACACGTCGTCCCGCTGCTGGGCGAAGTAGGTGTAGCGCTCGTTCACCCGCTGGAATTCCTCCACGGCGTCGGGGTTGATGCTGCCCAGGGCCGAGATGGCCCGCTTCAGCTCCCCGATGCGGCGCTGGGCCTTGGGCACCGACTCCAGCTCCACCCGGAGGGCGCGGGCCGCCTCGTGGGACAGCTCGTAGTTCTCCCACAGCTTGTCCAGCAGCAGGCTCTCCTCCGTGGCGGCGGACATGGACTTCTGCTCCAGGGCGGAGACCTCCTTCTGCATGTCCAGCAGCTCGGTGTTCTTCTCCCGGGCACCCTTGTCCGCCTGGTTGCGCCTGCCCTCCAGGGCCAGCTTTTCCTCGTTCAGGCGGCGCAGGGCGTCGGCATAGCCCTGGCCGGAGGTGCGCAGGGTCTGGAGCCGCAGCTCCGCCTCCTGAATTCTGGCCAGCAGGCTCTCGTTCTCCCCCTCCAGGCCGGCGATGCGGCGGTCCCGGTCGGCGGCGTCGCCGGAGAGGTCGGCCTTGAGCCGCTCCAGCTCGTCCAGATTCTGCTCCGACGCGGCGCGCTCGCCCTCCAGCCCGGCCAGCCTGGCCTTCTGCTCGGCGGTCTGGGCGTTGAGGGCGTCCACCCGCTCCCGCAGCTCGCTCTGGCCCTGGGCCCGGGCCTCGCTCTCCGCCCGCAGGGCGGCGGCGGAGCCCTCCAACTCCTCGATGCGGCCCTTGGCCGCGGCGGTGGCGGAGGAATTCTCCTCCATGCGGCGGCGGACCTGCTCCCGGTCGGCCCGCAGCTGCTCCCCCCGGATGGTGAGGTCCGCCAGCTGGGCGGCGGCGCTGTCCGCCCGCTCGGTGTATTTCAGGACGGCGTCCTCCGCCTCGCGCAGCTGGGCGGAGGCGGTGTCAAGCTCGTAATTGGCGGCGGTGAGCTCCCGCTGGGCGGCGGCCAGGTCGGCGGCTGCGGCCCGCAGGTCCTCCGCCAGGGCGGCCTTCTGCTGGTTCAGGCGCTCCAGCTCGTTGGCCCGGGACAGGATGCCCGCGCTGCGGGACACCGAGCCGCCGGTCATGGAGCCGCCGGCGTTGAGCACCTGGCCGTCCAGGGTGACGATGCGGAAGCGGTGGCCGAACTTGCGGGCCATGGCCATGGCCCGGTCCATATCCCTGGCGACGACCACCCGGCCCAGCAGGTTGGAAAAGACGGCGGCGTACTCCGGCTCGAAGCGGATGAGGGCGTCCCCCATGCCCACGAAGCCGTCCTCCCGCTCCACGGCCTTGTCCTTGAAGTCCGCCGGGCGGATGGTGTTCATGGGCAGGAAGGTGGCCCGGCCGCCGTCCCGGCGCTTGAGCCACTGGATGGCGTTCTTGCCGTCCTCGTCCCGCTCGGTGACGATGTTCTGCATGGCGCCGCCCAGGGCGATCTCGATGGCCACGGCGTACTGGTCGGGCACGTGGAGCAGCCCGGCCACCGGGCCCCGGACCCCCCGCAGGCCGCCGCGCTCCGCCTCGGTCATCACCAGCTTCACCGCCTTGGAGTAGCCCTCGTACACCTTCTCCATCTCGGCCAGCAGCTTGATGCGGCTGTTCAGGTTGTTCTCGTCCATCTGGAGGCGGCGGTGCCGCTCCCCGATTTCGTCGGCCTTCCGCTGGCGGGACTGACAGCGCATCTGGTAGCCGGAGATGACGTTCTTGGCGGCGTCCCGGTCCTCGGTGACGCGGTCCAGCTCCCGGCGGACCTGGTCGGCGGCGGCCTTGGCCTCCGCCGTGCGGTCCTCCTGCTCCAGCAGCTCCCGGCCCAGCTTCTCCTCCCGGTCCATCAGCTCCTGGGCCGCGGCGGCCAGGGCGGACAGCAGCTCCCGCGCCTCGCCGGCGGAGGCGGTGCTCAGCCGCTCCTGCTCCCGCAGCTCCTCCAGCTCCCGGGTGAGACCGCCGGCGGAGCGGAGGGCATCCTCGCTCTCCCGGGCCAGCTCCTCTGCCCGCTGACGGCAGGTCTCCATCTCCGCGTCGATGGCGGCAAGACGCTCCCGCCGGTCGGCGATTTGGGCGGCCAGACTGCCCGCGCGGCCCTCCTGCTGGGCCTGCTCCTCTTTGATGCGGCGGACGTTCTCGCTGTTGTTCTTCATGTCGTTGCGCAGCAGCTCGATGCCGCTCTCCGCCTGGTGGATCTGCTGGTCCAGGCCGGACTGCTCGCCCCGCAGCTCCTCCGCCTGCACGTCCTTGTCCCGGATCTGCCCGGCGTACTCCTCGGCGGCGGCGTAGAGGGCGTCCAGGTCCCGCTGGGCGTCCTCCCGCTGGCGGACGGCGGCGTCCAGGTCGGCCTTCAGCTTGATGCTGCGGGCCCGCAGCTGCTCCAGCTGGTCCAGCCAGACGGAGATCTCCAGGCCCTTGAGCTCGTCCCGGTAGACCAGGAATTTCTTGGTCTTTTCCGCCTGGACCCGCAGGGGCTCCACCTGGAGCTCCAGCTCGTCGATCTTGTCGTTGATGCGCACCAGATTCTCGTCGGTGCGCTCCAGCTTGCGCTCGGCCTCCTCCTTCCGGTGGCGGAAGCGGGAGATGCCCGCCGCCTCCTCGAAGATCTCCCGGCGGTCGGCGCTGCGGACGGACAGAATTTCATCAATGCGGCCCTGGCCGATGATGGAGTAGCCCTCCCGGCCCAGGCCGGTGTCCATGAACAGCTCGTTGATGTCCTTCAGCCGGCAGGAGCGGCGGTTGATGTAGTACTCGCTCTCCCCGGAGCGGTAGTAGCGGCGGGTCACCGCCACCTCGGTCTCCTCCACGGGGAAGATGTGGGCGGTATTGTCCAGCACCAGGGTGACCTCCGCAAAGCCCAGGCCCTTGCGCTTGGCCGTGCCGTCAAAGATGACGTCCTCCATCTTGCTGCCCCGGAGGCTGCGGGAGGACTGCTCCCCCATGACCCAGCGGATGGCGTCCGAAATATTGGATTTGCCGGACCCGTTGGGCCCCACGATGGCCGTGATGTCCGAGCCGAAGGTGAGGACTGTCTTGTCCGGGAAGGACTTGAACCCCTGGATCTCCAGTGCTTTCAGATACAATGCGCGCACCTCTTTGTCGTCAGCGGCATAAGACCGCATAATAAGATATGATATTATACCATTTCCCCGCCCTCAATGCAACGGTTTTCCCCCGGCTCCGATGGTTTTTTCAGGCGAAAAAAGCGCGCCCGGAAAATTCCCGGGCGCGCTGGGGGGTGATCTACTTCACGTCGGTGAATTCGTCGTAGAACCGGTCGTGGATGACCTTCACGGCCCGGTCGGCGTCGTCGCTGTCGATGAGGACGGACACCTTGATCTCACTGGTGGAGATCATGTGGATGTTGATGCCGGCGTTGAACAGCGCCTCGAACATGGCGGCGGCCACGCCGGGGTTGTTGATCATGCCCGCCCCCACGATGGACACCTTGGCGATGTTGTCGGACACGTCGATGTGGTCGAAGCGGATGGTGTCCCGGTTGTCCTCCAGCAGCTGGCGGGCCTGCTCCATGTCGCCCTTGGCCACGGTGAAGCTGATGTCCTTGCTCTCGTCACGGCCGATGGACTGGAGGATCAGGTCCACGTTGACGCTGTTGTGGGCCAGCAGGGAAAAAATGCGGAAGGCGATGCCCGGGGTATCCTCCAGGCCCACCAGGGCCAGCCGGGCGATGTTCTTGTCTTTGGCGACGCCTCTGATGTGGGACTTCTCCATGGTCTTGACTACCTCCTTGACTTTCGTACCGGGATCCTCGGAAAAGCTGGAGCGCACCTCCAGCCGGACGCTGTAGCGCTTGGCCATCTCCACCGAGCGGTTATGGAGTACCTGCGCCCCCAGCGTGGCCAGCTCCAGCATTTCATCGTAGGTGATCTCATCCAGCTTGCGGGCGGTGGGCACCAGGCGGGGGTCCGCGGTGTACACGCCGTCCACGTCGGTGTAGATCTGGCAGAGGTCGGCGTTGAGGGCCGCGGCGATGGCCACCGCCGACGTGTCCGACCCGCCCCGGCCCAGGGTGGTGATGTCGTCCCCCTTGGTCAGGCCCTGAAAGCCGGTGACGATGACGATGCGGTTCTTGTCCAGCTCCTCCCGCAGGCGCTCGGTGCGCACCCGGCTGATGCGGGCGTTGCCGAAGCCGGAGTCCGTGCGGAAGCCCGCCTGCCACCCCGTCAGCGACACCACCGGGCAGCCCACGGACTCGATGGCCATGGCGCACAGGGCGCAGGAGATCTGCTCGCCGGTGGAGAGGAGCATATCCATCTCCCGCTTGGAGGCCCTGGGGTTGATCTCCGCCGCCTTTTCGATGAGGTCGTCGGTGGTGTCCCCCTGGGCGGAGAGCACGGCCACCACCTGGTTCCCCTGACGGTAGGTATCGGTGATGATGCGGGCCACGTTGCGCAGCTTCGCCGCGTCGGCCACGGAGGACCCGCCGAATTTTTGTACGATCAATGCCATGTGGTTCACGATCCCTTCGGATGGTATCAGTTCATTCTATGCCGGGGGCGGCGGTCAGTCCAGCACCCGGAAGGCGGACAGCACCTCCAGCCCGGTCAGGCGGCCGTCCAGCTCCGCCCGGGTCAGCTCCTCCCCGGTGAGGCAGGCGCACTCCTCCGCGGCGGCGGGGGCGTGAAGGGCCTGGGCCCTGCCCAGGGCGGACTGTAAGATCTCCTCCCTTTCCAGGGCCCGGACGTACCAGCGGGAGCGCAGGCCGTCGGCGGGGCACAGGACCTCCGCCCCGCCGGGGCCCCAAGACATGGCCCTGCGATGGCCCTGATGGGCGGCGATGTCCAGCACGTCGGCGCACACGGCGGAGGCGGTGGGCAGCTTGCCCGCCCCCCGGCCGTAGAACATGACCTCGCCGATGGCGTCCCCCCGGACGGTGATGGCGTTGAACACGTCCTCCACGCCGGAGAGGGGGTCGGACTCGTCCACCAGGTGGGGGGCCACCAGGGCGCACACCCGGCCGTCCGGCTGGCGCACCGCCCGGCCCAGCAGCTTGATCCGCTTGCCGGCGGAGGCGGCGTAGGCCACGTCCTCCAAGGTCACGGCGGTGATGCCCTCGGCGGGCACCAGCTCCGGCGGGACGTTGCGGCCGAAGGCGATGTCGGACAGGATACAAATTTTGCGGCAGGCGTCCAGCCCCAGCACGTCGGCGGAGGGGTCCCGCTCGGCATAGCCCTTCTCCTGGGCCTCGGCCAGGGCCTCGCCAAAGGTCAGGCCCGCCCGGATCATGCGGGTGAGGATATAGTTGGTGGTGCCGTTGAGGATGCCGCGGATCTCCAGGATCTCATTGGCGGCCAGGCACTGGGACAGGGGGCGGATGATGGGGATGCCGCCGCCCACGCTGGCCTCAAAGAGGTAGCAGACGCCGTGCTCCGCCGCCAGCAGGTTCATCTCGTAGCCGTGGGCGGCCACCATCTCCTTGTTGGAGGTGACCACATGCTTGCCCGCGGTCAGGGCCCGGCGGGTGTAGTCCAGGGCGGCGTCGGTGCCGCCCATGGTCTCGATGACCACGTCCACGTCCGGGTCGGACTCGATGACGGAAAAATCGGTGACCAGCCGGTCCGCCAGCTGGGCGGGCAGGGGCCTGCGGTTGAGGATGTACTTCACCCGGATGGGCTGCCGGGTCTTGCGTTCGATGCTCTGCTCATGGCTCAAAAGGATCTCCGCCACGCCGGAGCCCACGGTGCCGTAGCCCAGGATCGCTGCGTTCATGTCCGCACCCCCTCAGCCCGCCAGCACTTCGCAGCGGACCACCCGGCGGTCCCCCCGGAGGGCGGAGAGCAGCTGCTCCAGGTCGGCGCTCTGCTCCGTGGTCTCCAGGCCCACGGTGACGGCGGCGGTGCCGCCGCCGGGGATGCCCTGGTTGATGGTCAGCACGTTGCCGCCCCAGTCCGCCAGCAGGTTGAGCACCCCGGAGAGGGAGCCCGGCTCGTTGCGCAGCAGGATCTGGATGGTGACGATGCGGCCGTGGAGCAGGTCCCGGAAGGGGCGGATGGCGTCCTTATACTTGTAGAAGGCGCTGCGGCTGATGCCGGCGCGGCGGGCGGCGGCGTTCACCGTCTGCTCCTCCCCCGTCTCCAGCAGCTCCTTGGCCTGGGCCACCTTCAGATAGACCTCCGGCAGGGCCGTGGCTTCCACCACGAAATACTGAGGCTTGGGTCCCATATCATTCCCGTCCTTTCTTTTGTTGTCTCTCTATCGCGGCCTATTGTACCATTTTCACGGACATTCAGCAAGGGCTTTCCCCGTGGAATTTCGACGAAGTTTGTCAGCCGGAGACAGGCATCTCCCGGCAAAACGCAAAAACAGGGAGCGGACAAGGCCGCTCCCTGTTTTCCTGTTCCGATTTATGCCGCCGGCTCGCTGGGCTCGGGCATCGGGGGCTCGGTGGGCTCCACCGGGTCCACCGGCTCCACGGGGTCTGTGGGCTCCACCGGCTCCGTGGGGTCCACGGAGGGGTCGGTGGGCTCGGGCTCGGGCTCCGGCTCGGGCTCCAGATGGTTGGGGCAGTAGGGGTCCTCCAGGGTGTCGTAGAAATTGATGAGGGCGAAGTAGTCCTTCACCACCACGGTGTCCTTCACCACCTCGCGGGTGTAGTCCACCAGGGTGACCTCCTTGCGGCACTCCTCGGGGCAGAGCTCGCCGGCCAGGTAGTAGGCCCCCGTCTCCTTGCCGTTGGCGTCCAGCACGGGGGACTCCGTGCAGATGACCACGGGCACGTGGCACTCGCAGTACTCCGTGGGGGCGTCGCTCTTGATCAGGCGGAAGGACTGGCCCCGGTCGCCCCGGAGGTCGTTGGCGCAGTCGGTGGTGGCCAGCTTGCCGCAGTCGATGCAGGTGCGGACGGTGACCAGGTCGTCCGGCTCGGCAAAGCCGGCGGAGGGCAGGTCCTGGTGGAGGATGGCCATGACCTTCTGCCAGAGGACCACGGAGGGATTGTCGTTGCCCACCCGCTCGTTATAGGGGTAGCCGGTCCACACCACGGCGGTGTAGTAAGGGGTGTAGCCCGCGAACCACAGGTCGAACTGGTTGTTGGTGGTGCCGGTCTTGCCCGCCACGGTGTGGCCGGCGATGCGGGCGTTGTAGCCCGTGCCGGAGTTCACCGCGTTGGTGAGCACGTAGTTCATATAGTACGCCGTGGACGACTGGATGACGTAGTCCGTGGAGGGGGTATTGTCGATGAGCAGATTGCCGTCGATGTCCTCCACCCGGAGATAGGTGGTGGGCTCGGTATAGGCGCCGTTGCGGGGGAAGGTGGCGAAGGCCGCCGCCATCTCGTAGGTGGAGACGCCGTCGGTGAGGCCGCCCATGGCCAGGGGGCTCACGTCGATGTCCGACCACACCCGGCCGCTGGAATCCTCCCGGTAGGCCACCAGGGAGGTGATGCCGTACCGCTCGGTAAGGTACTCGTAGGACACCTGGGGGGTGACCATGTCCGCCAGGACGTTCACGGCGATGGTGTTCAGGGACTGGGTCACGCCGTACATGATGGTGGTAAGCCCCCGGTAGCTGGCCACCACGTTCAGGGGCCAGACCTTGTCGTTCAGCAGGCGGGGATTGTCGTCGCTGACGGTGGCGGGGGTGATGAGGCCCATCTCAAAGGCCGGGGAGTACACCGACAGGGGCTTGATGGAGGAGCCCGGCTGCCGCAGGGTCTTGGCGTTGTTCCAGCCGCGGTTGGTGGTCTGCCCGCCGATGCCGCCGGCCATGGCCACCACATAGCCGTTGGAATTATCCACCACGGTGATGCCCGAGGTCATCTTCTGCCCGGTGCGGGAGGTGCGGTCCAGGCTGGAGGGGTCGTTGTAGACCGCGTCCACCGCCGCCTGCACGTCTGGATCGTAGGGCACATAGATGCGCAGGCCGCCGCTGTACACCCGGGCGGTGATGAGCTCCCGGGACAGGCCGGTCTGCTCCGTCAGGTCGGCGATCACCTCGTTGATCACCGCCTCCACGTACCAGGAGTAGGTGCTGACCGTCTTGGTCTCGGCGGTGTCCTCCTCGGGCTGGTCCTTCCGGTCCCTGGCCAGGACCAGGGGCTCCGCCACGGCGGCCTCGTACTGGGCCATGGTGATCATGGGCTCGATGTCCGGGTCCTCGATGCCGGCCATCAGCCGCAGGATGCGCTCCTGCCGGTTCTTGTTGTACTCCCGGCCGGTCCACACCTCCGCGGGGCCGTAGTTGGTCTCGCCGCAGACGGAGCAGGGCTCATCCTCCCTGAGGGAGTAGGCGGTGACGCCGTTGGCCTTACAGGTGAGGCAGGGGTAGCGGTCGATGGAGATGGCGGCGTAGGGGCTGTACAGGGAGGGGTTGTTGGTGATGCCCGCCAGGCTGGCGCACTCGGCCAGGGTGAGGTCGGACACGTCCTTGCCGAAGTAGCCCTTGGCCGCCGCCTGCACGCCGCTGTAGCCGTTGCCCAGGTAGATATAGTTGAGATACCAGGTGATGATGTCCTTTTTCTCGTACCGCCGCTCCACGTCCAGGGCGGTGAAGATCTCGCTGATCTTGCGGGTGACGGTGACGTCGTCATACTGGGTGAGGTTCTTCACCAGCTGCTGGGTGATGGTGGAGCCGCCGAAGGTGTTGCGCATACCCAGGAACATGTTGAGGAAGGCCCCCGCCGTGCGGTACCAGTCCACGCCGTGGTGCTGATAGAAGCGCTTGTCCTCCACGGCGATGACGGCGTTGATGAGGTCCTGGGGGATGTCCTCATAGTCCACCCACTCCCGGTTCTCCTTGCCCACCAGGGTGGCCAGCTCCACGGGCAGGCCGGTGGCGCTGTCATAGTAGTAGACCACGGAGTTCTCGTTCAGGGTATAGTCGTCCAGGTTCAGGGTGGCGTTGGGGATGACGGAATTTTTGATATAGGCCGCCGCGTAGCAGCTGAACAGCGCGCCGGTGACCACGCCGATGAGCAGCAGCGTCCCCAGCACCTGGAGGATGCGGATGGCGATCCTGCCGCCCCGGGAGGGGCCGCGGCGTTTTCTGCGGGTCTCCTGCCCGCGGTGGTTCGTATCAGACATAAAATAAATACCTCCGAATGTATCCGCCGCGGCTGCCGCGGCGCTCCGGTGGACACGGGGTCCCAGCCTGCCGGCGCGCTGAGCGCCGGAGATAACTGAGTGATTATACCACAGAATGGGCCGTTTGTCCACACCCGGCGGCCGGGGCACAAAATTTATCCACTACCCCTTGCATTTTCCCCCCGCAGCAGATACAATATAGCCGTAGGCCGAACGGCCGGGAAGGAGCGAGCACGATGGCTGATCTGGAAGAAGAGTACGGCCCCGATTTCATCACCGTCACCGATGAAGAGGGCAACGAATTTGAACTGGAGCACCTGGGCACACTGGAGTACAACGGCACCACCTACATGTCCTTCGTCCCCGCCGACATGGACGAGGAGGACGAGGACTTCGGCCTGATCCTGCTGAAGGTCGTGGAGCAGAACGGCGAGGAGCTGCTGGCCGACATCGACGACGAGGCCGAGCTGGACGCCGTCTACGAGCAGTTCATGGACGTCCTGTTTGACGACGAGGAGGACGGTGCGGACCAGTAACGCCCCGCCCTGACCCCTGCCGGGTTCTAACTACGTGATCCGCCTTTTCAAAACCGACACCTTTAATACGGGACGCCCCCCTCGCGCGGCGGTTCGCAGGCCTCCCGGCCCTCTTCGGAGGACCCCGGACGTTGGAAGCGGTAATGCCAAGCGGGAGCGACCCACCTGCATGTATGTGCAGGTCTTTGACTGGGCGACACGGCCATGGCGGGGGTCCTTGACCGCACCGGGGGAGTGCCCTGCACTCCCCCGTTTTCTTTGTCCATTTTGTAAATATTCCGCCGCCTGGAACCGCCGGGGGCATTTTCTGCTTGCATGGCGGGGGGTTCCGTGCTATAATGCCGGTATTCGGCACATCATGGATGTGCCTTTGTTCCGTTTCCAGAACGCAACGCATCATTTTACGTTTGAGAGGATTGATCTCCATGAGCGCATCCAGAGAGAAGAAGCAGCGCCAGGGCGCAGAGCGGACCGGCAAGGTCGATCAGACCCAGGCCGCTTACAAGAAGAAGGTACGCACCTATTCCGTCATTGCCGCCGTGGTGGCCGTGGCGGTGGTGCTGCTGCTGGTCTACGGCTCCGGCGTCTTTGAGCGGGGCAAGACCGCCGCCACCGTGGGCGGCGAGAAGCTGACCGTGGGCGAGCTGGGCTACTACTATTACGGCGCCCGGTATATGTACGCCCTGTATGGTCTGATCGACACCAGCAAGGCCGACGCCGACCAGGTCTACAACGCCGAGGAGAACAAGTCCTACCGGGACTTCTTCCTTGAGACCGCCCTGTCCACCGCCCAGCGCACCTTGGCCGTATATGACAAGGCCATCGCCGCCGGCTACAAGGACGCCGACGTGAAGGACGATCTGGACGCGCAGGTCAGCTCCATGAAGAGCTCTGCCGCCAACAACGGCTACAGCTACAAGTCCTACCTCATCGCCACCTACGGCCAGTATATGACCCCCGCCGTGTTCGAGAAACTGCTCACCCGGGAGCTGGTGGCCAAGACCTACTACTCCGACCTCTATCAGGAGAAGCAGGACGCCCTCACCGAGGAGGACCTGCAGAAGTACTATGAGGAGAACGCCGACAGCGTGGACACCTTTGAGTACTCCTACCTGTACTTCAAGGCCGACACCGTCTCCTCCACCGACAACGACGGCAACGAGCGCACCGAGGAGGAGCTGGCCAAGCTGAAGGAGGAGGCCATGGCCGCCGTCAAGGAGAAGGCCGACCTGGCCCTGACCCAGTACGAGAACGGCACCGACATCTCCAAGATCATCGACGCCCGGGAGCCCACCACCTCCGCCGACCACACCTCCGTGGTGGGCACCGATTCCATCAGCTCCATCTACCGCGAGGACCTGCTGAAGCTGGATGCGGACGGCGCCGCCGTGGTGGAGTATGAGGACTACGGCTACTACCTGGTGATCTATCACGGCCGCCGCCTGGAGGAGTCCTCCACCGCCGACATCCGGCAGATCTACGTGGCCGCCGAGGTGGCCGAGGACGCCGACGAGCCCACCGACGAGGCCTGGGCCGCCGCCAAGGCCAAGGCCGAGGAGATCCTGGCCGCCTATGAGAGCGGCGAAAAGACCGACGACGCCTTTGCCGCCCTGGCCACCGACAACGGCATGAGCAGCGGCGGCCTGAGCACCGCCGTGACCCAGGCCAACCTGGCGGAGGATGCCCGGGGCGAGTGGGTCTTTGCTGAGGACCGCGCCGCCGGCGATGCCGCCGTGGTGAAGTTCGAGTCCGGCAGCTATCACGGCTACTACGTGCTGTACTTCCAGGGCGTGAACGACCCCACCTGGAAGATCACCGTGCGCAATACCCTGACCTCCGACGCCATGACCGAGTGGATGGACGGCTTCCTGGACGACTACTCCACCGAGCTGGCCTCCGGCGCCGAGCTGCTGGGCCGGTAACGAAAACGCCGAACGGGCGCGCCGCAGGAACGGCGCGCCCGTTTTTTTGAAAGGAGTCCTACTCATGGACGAGCAATTTGACCGCATCCGGATGCTGCTGGGCTCCGGGGCCGTGGAGAAGCTGGCCGCCAGCCACGTGGCCGTGCTGGGCCTGGGCGGCGTGGGCAGCTGGTGCGCCGAGGCGCTGTGCCGCTCCGGCGTGGGGGAGCTGACCCTGTTCGACCAGGACGAGGTATCCGTCAGCAACCTCAACCGGCAGGCCGCCGCCCTCCACTCCACCGTGGGCATGAAAAAAGCGGAGGCCCTGGCCCTCCGCCTGCGGGATATCAACCCGGACTGTGTGCTCCACCCCGTCTATGCCCGGTACGAGGCTGGGCGGCGGGAGGAGTTCTTCGCCGGGCATTACGACTACATCGTGGATGCCATCGACCTGGTGGCCTGCAAGCTGGACCTGATCGAGACGGCCCATAAGCGGGGTATCCCCATCATCTCCGCCCTGGGCACCGGCAACAAGCTGGACGCCCAGCAGCTGCGCCTGGCGGACATCTCCCGCACGGAGGGCTGCCCCCTGGCCCGGGTCATCCGCAAGGAACTGCGCAATCGCGGCATCCGGCATCACCAGGTGGTCTTTTCCCCGGAGCTGCCCCACCGGGGCGAGGAGGGGGCCGAGGCCCCGCCCCCCGGCCGCAGGAGCGTCCCCGCCAGCGCCATGTGGGTGCCCGCCGCGGCGGGCCTGCTGCTGGCCCAGGCCGTTATCCTTCAGCTTTCCGGCGTTCCCACCGAGTGAGGCCCTGCCGGGCCAGCAGGCCCCCCAGCAGGCCGCACAGGGAGCCGATGACCACGCCGGCCAGCACGTCGCTGGGGAAGTGGACGCCCACGTACAATCTGGACAGGCCCATCAGGACCGCGGCGATCAGCGCCGCGGCCCTGATCTTTTTATTGGGCGTGGCCACCCAGATGGCCGCGGCGAAGGCGAAGGCGGCGCAGGTGTGCCCCGAGGGGAAGGAGTTGGGGTCGCTGCTGCGGGCCAGGGTCTGGAAGCCCTCCATCACCAGCCAGGGCCGGGCCCGGCTCACCAGGGGCTTGATGGTGGCGTTCACCGCCAGCACGTCGATGATGAGCCCAGCCGCCGTGTGGATGCCCAGCCGCCGGGTCTGCCGGAACGCCAGCAGCACCAGGGTGGCCGCGATGAACAGCAGCCCCGCGTTGCCCAGCTTGGAGAACAGCACCACCGGGCCGTTGAGCCAGCCCACCCGCAGATGCTCCGCGATCCACCAGAGGATGCACTCGTCCAGGGCCTGTATCGCGCTCATATCCATCGCTCCTTTGCTTGACCGCCGGCCAAAAAGCCGGTATAATAGTAGTTCGATCACTCGACGGTATTGTAGCGTATTCCCCGCTCCATGACAAGTGAAGTTTGTATTAAGATTCGGAGGCTGAAATGAAAGTCATCCATCTCATCAGCGGCGGCGACAGCGGCGGCGCCAAGACCCATGTGTTCTCCCTGCTCCAGGGGCTGTCCGGGCATATCCAGGCGGACATGGTGTGCTTCACCGAGGGGCCCTTCGCCCGGCAGGCCCGGGAGCTGGGCATCTCCACCACGGTGCTGCCCGGCCGCAACATCTTTTCCGTGCAGCGGAAGCTGCGGGCCCTGGTGCGGGCCGGGGGCTATGACCTGGTCCACTGCCACGGCTCCCGGGGCAACCTCATGGGCGCCCTGCTCCACCTGAGCACCGGCCTGCCCGTGGTCACCACCGTCCACAGCGACCCGGAGCTGGACTACATGGGCCGGTTCTTCGGGCGGCTGGCCTTCGGCTCCCTCAACGGGTGGGCCCTGCGGCACATCCCGTACCACATCGGCGTGTCCGATGCCATGGCCGACCTGCTCATCGACCGGGGCATCGCCGGGCGGGGCATCTACGCCATCTACAACGGCATCGAGTTCACCCCCGCCCCGCCCGCCGGGGACCGGCTGGCCTATCTGCGCGGCCTGGGGGCCGATGTGGACGAGGACTCCGTGGTGGTGGGCATCGCCGCCCGGCTGAACCCGGTGAAGGACATGTCCACCCTCATCCGGGGGTACGCCGCGGCCTACGCCCGCTGCCCCCGGCTGCGGCTGGTCATCGCCGGCGACGGCGAGGAGCTGGACAAGCTGAAGGCCCTGGCCCGGGACCTGGGCGTGGAGCGGCAGGTGACCTTCGCCGGGTGGATCAACGGCATGGACGACTTCTACGCCGCCATCGACGTCAACGCCCTCACCTCCCTGTCCGAGACCTTCCCCTACGCCCTCACCGAGGGCTCCCGCCATAAGCTGGCCACGGTGGCCTCCGCCGTGGGGGGCATCCCCAACCTCATCGACAGCGGCGTGAACGGCTGCCTCTTCCCCGCCGGGGATTGGGAGGCCCTGGGTCGCTGCCTGGCCGAGCTGGGCAGCAACGACGAGCTGCGGCTGGCCTTCGGCCGGCGGCTGTACGAGAAGGCCTCCGACAAGTTCTCCCTGGAGCGCACCATCCAGACCCAGCTGGAGATCTACCGGAAGATCCTCCGGCGGGAGGGCTGCTCCCGCGCCCGCCGGGACGGGGCCGTGGTGTGCGGCGCCTACGGCCGGGGCAACGCCGGGGACGAGGCCATCATGCGGGCCATCGTGGCGGAGCTGCGCTCCATCGACCCGGCCCTGCCCATCTGCGTCATGACCCGGCGGCCCAAGCTGGCCCGGCGGGACTGCCGCACCGAGGCGGTGTACACCTTCAACTGGCTCCGCTACCGGCGGGCCATGTCCACCGCCAGGCTGTACGTCAACGGCGGCGGCTCCCTGATCCAGGACATCTCCAGCCGCCGGTCCCTGTGGTTCTATCTGTCCACCCTCACCACCGCCAAGCGGCAGGGCTGTAAGGTAATGATGTACGGCTGCGGCATCGGGCCGGTGAATTTCCCCTCCGACCGCGCCCACGCCGCCAGGGTCATCGACCGCAGCGTGGACGTCATCACCCTGCGGGACGAGAACTCCGCCAAGGAGCTGGAGTCCATGGGGGTGACCCGGCCCCAGGTGATCCTGGCCGCCGACCCCACGGTGACCCTCCCCTCCGCCGACCCGGAGCTGGCCCGGAAGCTGCTGCGGGACGCGGGGCTGGACCCCGACGGGGGCCAGCGGTACATCGGCGTGTCCGTCCGGCCGTGGCACGGCTTTGAGGCCAAGGCCGCCCTGATCGCCGCCGCCCTGGACGGGCTGTACGACGACCACGGGCTCATCCCCGTGTTCATCCCCATCGAGGCCCGGCTGGACGTGGGGGCCGCCGGACAGGTGGCCGCCTGCCTGCGCCGCGCGCCCTACGCCATCCTCCCCGGCTCCCAGCAGGGGGAGCAGGTGTCCGCCCTGTTCGCCCAGATGGACGTGGTGCTGTCCATGCGGCTGCACGCGCTGATCTTCTCCGCCGTCCACGGGGTGCCCCTGGTGGGCATCGTGTACGACCCCAAGGTGAGCGCCTTTCTGGACAGCGTGGGGCAGGACCTGTACGCCCCCCTGTCCGGCCTGACGGCCAAGGGGCTCCGGGCCCAGCTGGAGCAGGCCGCCGCCCGGCGGGATCAGCGGCCCCTGCTGGAGCAGAAGGCCCGCCGCCTGCTGGAGCTGGAGAAAAACAACCTGTCCGCTGCCCGCGGACTGCTGGAAGACTGAGGCGGCGGCATGAAGCAGATCATCTGTCTCTCCCACCTGCCCTGGCAGGCCCGGCCCACACGGACGCAGCAGCTGTTCGCCCGCATGGGCGACGTCCAGATCCTGTTCTTTGAGCCCGCGCCCCCCCGGGGCGCGCCCATGCCCGAGCAGGGCCGCCGGGTGCGGGCCCACATCACGGTATATACCCTGCCGGCACGGCCCGATGCCCCCGGCCCGGAGCTGCTCCGGCGGCGGGCCCTGGCCCGGTGCGCCGGCTTCATCCAGGAGGCCGCCCGGCGGCACCGCTTCCGCGGCCCGGTGCTGTGGTGCACCGCCCCGGAGCAGGGGCCCCTGGCCCGGCGGGTGGAGCAGGCCGGGCTGGTGTACGACTGCGCCCGGGAGTGGGGCGAGGAATTTTTAGCGGACGAGAGCGACCTGGTGGCCCGGGCGGACGTGACCTTCGCCGCCTCCCCGGGGCTGGCGGAGCGCCTGTCCCCGTGCGGCGACAACATCGCCCTGCTGCCCAACGGGGTGAACCCGCTGATGTTCTCCCGGGGGGAGTTCGCCCCGCCGGAGGCCCTGGCCGGGCTGGCCGGACAGACGGTGTTCGGCCGCCTGGGGGACCTGGACAGCCGGACGGACCTCTCCCCCCTGGTCACCGCCGCCCTGCGCCGGTCCGAGTGGACCTTCCTGCTGCTGGGCCGGGTGACCAAGCCCGCGGCCAAGGCCCTGGCCCCCTGCCCCAACGTCATCCTGGCCGGGCCGGTGAGCGCCGTGGAGGTGCCCGACTGCCTGAGCGTGTGCACGGCGCTCTTCGACCTGAACCGGGCCGACCGCATTGGCAGCGACATCGTCCCCGCCCACCTCTACGAGTACCTGGCCACCGGCCTGCCCATCGTCACCATGGCCGCCCCCGACGCTCCCGAGCCCTTCCCCGACCTGGTGTACACCGCCTATGACGGCACAGGCTTCCTCCGCCGGTGCCAGGCCGCCCTGAAGGAGGACTCCGCCGCCCTGGCCCCCCGACGGAAGGAACTGGCGGAGCGGTCCGCCTGGTCCCTCCGGGCGGCGGAGGTGGAGCGCATCCTGGAGTCCACCGGACTGTTCTGAGCCAGCATCCCCGCCGGTTTTCCGGCGGGGATTTTCTGCGCCCGGACGTCCGCCGGGGGTTGACATTTCCCGCGGAACCGCTATACTGGTATTACCAGTATACAAGCAGCAGAAACGGAGCATTTTCATGGAGACACCGATTCAAAGAAGCAGCGTCAGCCAGCAGGTGGTGGACTACGTGCTGGACTGCATCGACCGCGGGGAGCTGAAGCAGGGGGACCGGCTGCCGGGCGAACGGGAGTTCGCCGAGCGGCTGGGCATCTCCCGGGTGCCCCTGCGGGAGGCCATCAGCGCCCTGTCCGCCCTGGGCATCGTGGAAAAGCGCCACGGCGACGGCAACTACATCGCCGGCTTCTCCCCCGCCATCCTGGGGCGCATCCTCCACACCTACACGGTGCTGGACCACTCCCTGGCCGGGGACCTGTTCGAGGCCCGCTCGGTGGTGGAGGGGGCCGCCGCCCGGCTGGCCGCCCGCAACGCCCGAACCGAGGACATCGCCGCCCTCCGGCAGGATGCAGACCGCATGGAGGCGGACATCCCCGCCTACATCCGGGGGGAGTTCCCCCTGGCCCACATGCTGGAGCTGGACGACCTGTTCCACCTGCGGTGCGCCGCCGCCTCCCACAACGAGTTCTACATCCAGTTCGTGAACATCGTCCACAGCGCCGGCACGGACATGGGCCTGTACGAGCAGACCTACGGCCGCCAGCCGGAGAAGTACTACGATTCCGTCCGCTTCCACCGGGAGCTCATCGACGCCATCGAGGCCCGGGACGAGCAGCGCGCCCAGGACATCATGTGCGGACACATCGAGTCCGTCCGCAGAAATACGCAGCAGTAAAACAGAGGAGGATCAGCCTATGGAAGCAGCATTCCACGCACAGGACTATCTCCGCTCCCTCCGCGCCGGCGGCCTGACCGGCTTCCCGGAGGGGCCGCGCGCCTTGGTCCCCCGCCCGGAGGGGCCGGGCGCGTCCAAGGATGACGTGAAGGTCATCAAGACCGCCTGCCGGGCCTGCATCGCCAACTGCGGCGTGCTGGCCACGGTGCGCAACGGCCGGGTGGTGAGTCTCCAGGGCAACCCGCAGGACCCCATGAGCAAGGGCCGCATGTGCGCCAAGGGGCTCAGCGGCGTGCAGGCCCTGTACAACCCCAACCGGAACAAGTACCCCATGCAGCGGGTGGGCCCCCGGGGCAGCGGCAAATGGAAGCGCATCTCCTGGGACGAGGCCCTGGACATCATCGCCAAAAAGCTGATGGAGACCCGGGAGAAGTACGGCGCCGAGGCCGTGTTCTGCTCCACCGGCGGCGGCGGCAACCCGGAGATCTGGTCCATCGCCCGGTTCTGCAACATCTTCGGCACCCCCAACTGGTTCGAGCCGGGCTGCGCCCAGTGCTACCTCCCCCGGGTGCTGGCCTACACCATGATGTACGGCGGCGTGGACCCCAGCATCTCCGACTCCAACGCCCTGGAGCTCTATTTCACCGACGACACCCCCATCAAGGCCCTGGTGCTGTGGGGGGCCTGCCCGTCGTACTCCTGCCCCGCCTCCGGCGGCGGCATGGTGTCCGACCTGCGGGCCAAGGGGGTCAAGACCGTGGTCATCGACCCCCGCTTCACCCCCGACGCGGCCAAGGCCGACGTGTGGCTCCCCGTGCGGCCGGGCACCGACGTGGCCCTGGAGCTGGCCTGGGTGCGCTACATCATGGAGCATAAGCTGTACGACGCCGACTTCGTCATGAAGTGGACCAACCTGCCCTACCTGGTGGACGTGGAGACCAAAATGACCCTCCGGGCCGAGGCGGGGAAGGACGGCGCGCCGGACACCTACATGGTCTGGGACAAAAAGACCAACTCCGCCCAGCCCCTGCCCTACCCCTGGAACGACGACCTGGACCCCGCCCTGGAGGGCGAGTACCTGGTGGACGGCCGGGTGTGCAGGACCGGCTGGCAGCTTCTGTGGGAGCGGTGCGAGGAGTTCACCCTGGAGAAGGCCGCGGAGATCTGCCAGGTGGACCGGGACAAGATCGAGGAGGCCATCCACGTCTTTGCCGACAACACCCCCAGCGGCCTGTGCCTGGGCGTGGCCACCGACCAGACCCCCAACTCCGTCCAGGCCGCCATGGCCGCCTGCACCATCGACCTGCTGATGGGCAATGTGGAGCGCCCCGGCGCCCTGCTCCAGCGGTTCCGCACCAGCGGCTGCTTCGACATGCCCAACTATCCCGTGCCTGTGGCGGCGGACCGGCTGCCGGTGGAGCAGCTGAAAAAGCGCCTGGGCGGCCGGGCCCACAAGGGCCTGGGCATCTGGTGGGCGGGGCACCCCTCCAGCATCCTGGACGCCGTCCTCACCGGCGAGCCCTATCAGCCCCGGGTGTGGATCGACCGCTCCGGCAACAAGCTGGGCGCCACCGCCGACAGCCAGAAGTGGGAGCAGGCCATCCATAAGCTGGACTTCATCGTCCACGTCTACATGTACCCCACCTCCTTCTCCGCCTACGCGGATATCCTCATCCCCTCGGAGGAGTGGCTGGAGACCGACATGCTGGTGGAGACCTGCAACACCCTGGTGGCCCGGCAGCAGTGCACCCACCTGTGGGAGACCATGGACGAGACGCTGTTCTGGTCCAAGCTGGCCAAGCGCTGCGGCGAGCTGGGCCACGAGTCCTGCGCCAAGGCCTTTGACGCCGAGTACATGGGCCACGACCTGCCCTACTGGAACAGCATGGACGAATTCTTGTCCCACTGGGTGGAGCGCCTGGGCATGAGCTGGAAGGAGTTCGCCGCCAAGGCCCCCATCGAGTACCTGCCCAAGGAGCAGTGGCGGTCCTACTATGTCTACAGGCAGCCCGACCCCAAGCTGGGCGGCCTGCCCGGCGGGTTCCCCACCGCCTCCCGCAAGTGCGAGATCTACAACGACGCCATGATCACCCTGGGCCGCACGGGCCGGCCCTTCAGCCCCGTGGATCTGGAGCCCGCCGACCAGGATTACGAGCCCCTGCCCTACTATCTGGAGCCGGTGGAGAGCCCCCTCACCGACGAGGAGTACCCCCTGGTCTACACCGGCGGGCGGGTACCCTTCTACCACCACGGCACCCTGCGCAACGTCCCCTGGCTGCGGGAGATGTACCCCGCCCCCGAGATGTGGATCCACCCCTCCGCCGCCGAGAAGTACGGCATCGAGGACGGCATGTGGGTATGGCTGGAGTCCCGCCGGGGCCGCACCAGAGGGGTGGCCAAGATCACCGAGGGCATCCACCCCTCCACGGTGTATATGGAGCGGTTCTGGAACCCGGAGACCCTCAACACCGACACCCACGGGTGGAAGGAAATGAACGTGAACATGCTCACCAAGGCCACCGCCCCCTTCAACGACGTGGTGGGCACCTATA
Source organism: Anaerovibrio sp. (assembly GCA_963647775.1). Classification (GTDB taxonomy): domain Bacteria; phylum Bacillota; class Clostridia; order Oscillospirales; family Oscillospiraceae; genus Enterenecus. The sequence goes on along the minus strand of CAVJBM010000103.1, from coordinate 14,766 downwards.
CCCTGCGGGCCTTCCAGGTGAAGGTCTATCCCGCGGAGGGCGCCCCCGAGGGCGTGTGGCTCAACCCGGAGGATTTCCGGCCCTGGCTGCCTGCGGCCGGTGAGATCACCAAGGAGGTGGAGGTATGAAGCAGATGACCTTCGTGGTCGATATCGACCGCTGCATCGGCTGCAAGGGCTGCCAGGTGGCCTGCAAGCTGGAGAACGGCATCGCCCTGGGCCAGGGGCGCAACAAGGTGTGCACCATCGGCCCCAACGGCACCTATCCCGATCTCCAGATGTACTTCCTCACCGTCATGTGCCAGCAGTGCCGGGACCCCATGTGCACCCGGGTCTGTCCCACCGGCGCGTGCTTCAAGCACGAGGAGGACGGCGTGGTCTCCATCGATCAGAGCCTGTGCATCGGCTGCGGCAGCTGCATCCGGGCCTGCCCCTACGGCTGCATCCACCCCAATAAGGAGCTGCGGGTGTCCGACAAGTGCGACCTGTGCGCCCACCTCCGGGCAGAGGGCGGCACCCCCGCCTGCGTGCGCAACTGCGCCGGCGGCGCCCTGCGCTGCGGCGACGTGAACGACCCGGAGAGCGAGGTCTCCCGCCTGCTGGCGTCGGTGGACCCCGGCAAGATCTACTCCCTGAAGGACGAGGGCAACGGCCCCACCGTCCGCTACATCCTGCGGCGGGACAGCTGGGTGGACGTCCGGCCCCAGGACTGCGTTGAGCACAGCGCCTGGAAGAAAGGAGGCCGCAAGGCATGATGATCTCCCGTTCTCACGTGCAGCTTCGCTGCGAGATGTACCGCCTGCTGGCCCGGCTCTACCGCTCTGAGGTGGACAGGGCCCTGCTGGAGCGGCTGAAGGCCCTCTCCCTCCCCGCCGCCGAGGGGCAGCTGGGCGAGGGCTGGGCCCTGCTGGGGGCCTGGCTGAAGGGCTGCGGGGACAGCGCCCTGGAGGACCTGGCGGTGGACTACGCCGCCGCCTTCCTGGCCGCCGGCTCCGCCGACGGGGCCGCCGCCATCCCCTGCGAGTCCGTCTACACCAGCAAAAAGAAGATCTACATGCAGGACGCCTGGGAGGCCGTGCGGGCCGTCTACCTCCAGGCGGGCCTGGGCAAGGCGGAGGGCTTCTCCGACCTGCCGGAGGACCATCTGGCCCTGGAACTGGAGTACATGGCCCTGCTGACCGAGCAGGGCGACAGCGCCGGGGCCCTGGCCTTCCTGGACCAGCATCTGCTCAACTGGGTGCCCGCCTTTGCCGGGGACATCGAAAAGTATGCGGACCAGGACTTCTACAAGGCCGTGGGCCTGATCACCGCGGGCTTCCTCCAGGGGGAGCGGGAGTTCCTGTCCGCCCTGGCGGAGGGGAGCATCCAGGAGGCCCGCAGCTACTCCGTCCGGGCCGAGCGCTTTGCCGACCTGCTGGCCCGGCTGAAGGAGCGCTACCGGGTGTTCGCCCCCAGGCGCCTGCCCAGGCGGGGCCCCGGCGGCACCGACCTCATCCGCTACGGGGAGATCAACGCCCTGGGGGACATCGAATATAAGGAGCGCTCCCACTTCTCCCCCAAGGAGGTCTTTTACCCCATCTCCCAGACCATGTTCTACTTCAACGACCAGGAGTGCACCCAGAAGGAGCTGGAGGACGACCGGGAGATCATCCTCATCGCCCGGCCCTGCGACCTGAACGCCATCCGCCGGCTGGACAATATTTTCCTCCATAACGGGAACGCCGACCTCTACTACCGCCGGATGCGGGAGAAGGTCCACCTGTTCCTGCTGGAGTGCCGGGAGAGCGGCGAGAACTGCTTCTGCGTGTCCATGGGCTCCAACGTGGCGGACGATTACGAGGCCGCCATCCGCATCGACGACATCTGCGCCCTCATCGAGGTGCGGGAGGAGGCCCTGCTGCCCTACTTTGCCGACGAGGTGCCCATCCGGTTCACGCCGGAGTTCGTCACGGAGAATCCCCGGGCCGCCAGGCTGCCCGTCATCCGCAGCCGGGAGCAGCTGGGCGAGGTGTGCAAAAGCGACTACTGGAAGCAGTACGACGAGGAGTGCATCGGCTGCGGCGGGTGCAACACCGTGTGCCCCACCTGCTCCTGCTTCGACACGGTGGACGTGATCTACAACGAGACCAGCCGGGACGGCGAGCGCCGCCGGGTGTGGTCCTCCTGCATGCTGGCGGACTTCACCCGCACCGCCGGCGGCGGCATGGCCCGCAAGACCCAGGGGGCCAACATGCGCTTCAAGGTGCTGCACAAGGTGTACGACTACAACCTGCGCTTCGGCGGCAGCGAGCACATGTGCGTGGGCTGCGGCCGGTGCATCGACCGCTGTCCCAAGAAGATCGACTACCTCCAGGCCGTCTGCGGTCTGGCCGAGCTGCTGGAAAAGGAGGCTCACTGATATGGACAACATCATGCTCCCCTCCCCCCACAGGATCCTCCGGGTGCTGAAGGAGACCCGGGCGGAGTACACCTTCCGGGTGGCCTACAACGGCGAGACCCAGCACGGCCAGTTCTTCCAGCTGTCCATCCCCAAGGTGGGGGAGGCCCCCATCTCCGTCAGCGGCAAGGGCCCAGGCTATGTGGAGTTCACCATCCGCAAGGTGGGCCGCCTCACCGACGGCATCTTCGGCCTGGGCGAGGGGGATACCCTGTTCATGCGGGGGCCCTACGGCAACCCCTTCCCCATCGACCGGTTCAAGGGCAAGGACCTGGTGGTCATCTGCGGCGGCACGGGCATGGCCCCGGTAAAGACCACCCTCAACTACTTCCGGGAGCACCTGGACGAGATCAGCTCCGTGTACCTCATCGCCGGCTTCAAGGACATCAACGCCGTGCTGTTCACCGAGGAGCTGGAGCGCTTCAAGCACACGGAGAAGTTCCATGTGATCCCCACCCTGGACAACTCCTCCGCCCCCGGCTTCGAGACCGGCATGGTCACCGCCCACATCGGCAAGGTGCCCTTCGCCGAGTTTGAGGACTACAACGTGGCCATCGTGGGCCCCCCGGTGATGATGCACTTCGCCGCCCTGGAGTGCATGAAAAACGGCGCGGCGGAGGAAAAGATCTGGGTGTCCTTCGAGCGGAAGATGTCCTGCGCCGTGGGCAAGTGCGGCCACTGCAAGATCAACGAGACCTATGTCTGCCTGGAGGGCCCGGTGTTCAACTACACCAGAGCCAAAAATCTGTTCGACTGAATCCAAAAAAGGTCCCCCATCCCTGTGGATGGGGGACCTTTTTATGCGCTTACAGCAGCGGGGCCAGCACCCGCAGGGCCGAGCGCAGGGCCCGGCGGTACCAGGGCACCTGCATGCAGTCGGCCAGGGTGACCTCCAGGCTCTTGTCCTGGGTGTCCAGAAAATCGTCCCGGATGGCGGCCACGGAGGGCGTCTCATACAGGAGGACGCCGTTCTCAAAGTGGAGGAACATGCTGCGGTAGTCCATGTTCACCGTGCCCACGGTGCCGTAGAGATCGTCCGCCACCATGTTCTTGCTGTGGATGAAGCCGGGCTTGTACTCGAAAATGCGCACACCGGCCTCCAGCAGTTCCCGGTAGTGGGCGCGGGTCACCTCGAACACCGTCTTTTTGTCCGGGATGTGGGGGGTGATGATGCGCACGTCCACCCCCGACTTGGCCGCCGAGGTGAGAGCCACGGTCATGGAGTAGTCGATGACCAGGTAGGGCGTGGTGAGGTAGACGTACCGCTTGGCCCGGTTGATGAGGTTGAGGTAGACCGTAAGGCCCACGGGCTCGTTGTCCAAGGGGCAGTCGTGGTAGGGCTGGACATAGCCCAGCTGGAGGTCCGCCGGGGCGGGGGCCGGGCGCTCCGGCAGGGACTGCTCCGTCTCGTTGGTCTCAAAGTCCCACATGGAGAGGAAGGAGGCCGTCATGGACCACACCGCGTCCCCCTCCAGGCGGATGGCGGAGTCCTTCCAGTGGCCGAAGCGCTCCTTGGCGTTGATATACTCGTCCGCCATGTTGATGCCGCCGGTGAAGGCCACCCGGCCGTCCACGATCATATACTTCCGGTGGTCCCGGTTGTTCTGCCGCAGGGAGAGCACCGGCACCAGCCGGTTGAAGGCCCGGCAGTGGATGCCCATGGCCTCCAGCCGGGCGGGATAGTTGGAGGGCAGGGTGAAGATGGAGCCGATGTCGTCGTAGATCACCCGGACCTCCACCCCCTCCGCCGCCTTCTGCTTCAGGATGTCCAGCACCGAGTTCCAGAGGATGCCCTCCTCGATGATGAAATACTCGATATAGATAAAGCGCCGGGCGCTGTGGAGGGCGTCCAGAATGTCGTCGTAGCACAGGTCGCCCAGGGGGTAGTAGCGGGTGGCGGTGTTGGCGTACACCGGGCAGGCGGCGGACGCCTCCAGATAGTGGGCCATGCGGCCGGCATCGGGGCCCACCAGGGCCTCCAGCGCGCCGGCCCGGCCGCAGTCCGCGTCCAGCCAGCGCTTCATGGTGTGCTCCATATTGCCCAGGCGGCGCTGGTTGTACCGGGACAGGCGGTTGCCCCCCAGCAGCACGTAGGCCGCCGCGCCGAAGGGCCGGAAGGCCAGCACGATGATGATCCAGCCGATCTTATAGCCCGGGTTGCTGTTGTTGCCCACGATCCACAGCACCGCCGCCGCCGACAGCACCGTCAGCAGCGAGGTGATGACGGTGTAGTAAAACGTGCCGGCCAGGGCGGTGAACAGCAGCACATAGGCCGCGATCTGAAGCCCCACCAGCACGGCGATGACGCCGATGCGGTGGAAGAGGAGCTTGCCCAGCTTGGCGAGAAATTTGTACATAGCAGTCCTCCTATCTCAGGGCCACGCTGGCCTCGCCCAGGGTCTCCCGCAGCTCGGCCAGGAGAGCGTCGTGGATGAGGCAGCCGGTCTGAAGCTTGAGTTTTTTCCCGCTGTCCGCCAGGTAGACGATGGCGGAGTCGCTGCCGGGGAACATGTCCAGCAGCTTTTTCAGCCAGTCGAAGGGGGCGCCGCCGTTCTCCAGCTTGATCCAGAGGGTGCGGGGGACGGCGGGCTTCCCCTGCTCCCCCGCTCCGGGCCGGGCGGGGGCGGCGCCGTCCAGGGGGGAGACGCGGTCCACCATCAGCTGGGGCTCCTTCTCGTCCCGGATGGACACCCGGCCGGTGACCGCCACGGGCTGGCCGGCCTTGAGGTACGCCCCGCACTCCGACAGGGTGCGGGAGAACACCATCAGCTCCATGGAGCCGGTGGCGTCCTCCAGCATGACGTAGGCCATGAGGGAATTGTTCTTGGTGGTCTTGGTGCGCACGGTGGAGACGATGCCCGCCAGGGTCACCCGCTGGCCGTCGCCGAAGCGGGGCTCCCCCTCGCCGCCGGCGTCCGCCAGGATGGAGGCGATGGACACCGCCCGGACGGCCCGGGCCTGCTGCCGGTACTCGTCCATGGGGTGGCCGGAGAGGTAGAGGCCCGTGGTCTCCTTCTCCATGGACATCAGCTCCCCGGGGGTGAACTCCGGCAGGTCGGGCAGGGTCATGACCAGGGGGGCGGGCTTGTCCTCCCCGCCGCCGAAGAGGTCCAGCTGGCCCTCCAGCTTCTCCCGCCGGTCCCGGGCGATGGAGTCCACCACCTGCTCGTACACCGCCAGCAGCTGGCTGCGGCGGTAGCCCAGGCTGTCGAAGGAGCCGGAGCGGATCAGGCTGTCCAGCACCCGCTTGTTCAGGTCGCTGTCGTACATCCGCTGGCAGAAGTCGGGGAAATCTGTAAAGGCCCCACCCTTTTCACGCTCTGCAATGAGGGCGTTGACGAAGCTGCGGCCTACCCCCTTCAGGGCGGCCAGGCCGAAGCGGATGTTGGGCCCGGAGACGGTGAAGGTGGGGCCGGATTCGTTCACGTCCGGCGGCAGGAGGGCGATGCCGTTCTCCCGGCACTCGGCGATATACTCCGCCACCTTTTCCTGAGAGTCCAGCACGGAGGTGAGCAGGGCGGCCATATACTCCCGGGTGTGGCGGCACTTGAACCACGCCGTCTGATAGGCCACCACGGCGTAGGCCACGGCGTGGGCCTTGTTGAAAGCGTAGCTGGCAAAGTCGTAGATCTCGTCGTAGATGGACTGGGCCACGTCCTCGGGGATGCCGTTGGCGGCGCAGCCCTTGATGTTCCGGGCCGGGTCCCCGCGGAGGAAGGCGCCCCGCTCCCGCTCGATGTCCTTGACCTTTTTCTTGGACATGGCCCGGCGGACCATGTCCGCCTGCCCCAGGGAGTACCCCGCCAGCCGGCGGAAGATCTCGATGACCTGCTCCTGATAGACGATGCAGCCGTAGGTGACGGCCAGGATGGGCTCCAGCAGGGGGTGCTTGTAGCGGATCTTGCCCGGGTCCTGGGCGCAGGCGATGAACCGGGGGATGGAGTCCATGGGGCCGGGGCGGTAGAGGGCGATGATGGCGGTGATGTCCTCGATGGACTTGGGCTTCAGGCCCACGCACACGCCGGTCATGCCGGCAGACTCCATCTGGAACACGCCGGAGGTGCGGCCCTCGCACAGCATTTTGTAGACCTCCGGGTCGTCCTCCGGGATCTGGTCCAGCTGAAAGTCGGGCTCCTGCCGGCGCACCATCTGGACGGCGTCGTCCAGAATGGTCAGGTTGCGCAGGCCGAGGAAGTCCATCTTCAGCAGGCCCAGCTCCTCCAGCGTGGTCATGATATACTGGGTGACGGGCTGGCCGTCGTTGGTGGCAAGGGGGACGTACTCGTACACCGGGCGCTTGGTGATGACCACGCCGGCGGCGTGGGTGGAGGTGTTGCGGGGCATCCCCTCCAGCCGGCGGGCCATGTCCACCAGCCGCTTCACCTTTTCGTCCCCGTGGTAGAGGTCGGCAAAGCCCTTGGACACCTCCAGCGCCTTGTCCAGAGTCATGTCCAGGGAGAAGGGCACCTGCTTGGCGATGGCGTCCACCTCGGCGTAGGGCAGGTTCATCACCCGGCCCACGTCCCGGATGGCGGCCTTGGCCTTCATGGTGCCGAAGGTGACGATCTGGGCCACATGGTCGGGGCCGTACTTGCGGGCCACGTAGTCGATGACCTCCTGCCGGCGGCGGATGCAGAAGTCGATGTCGATATCGGGCATGGTCACCCGCTCGGGATTCAGGAACCGCTCGAAGAACAGGTTGTACTTCATGGGGTCGATGTCGGTGATATTCAGGCAGTAGGCCACCATGGACCCCGCCCCCGAGCCGCGGCCCGGGCCCACGGGGATGCCCTGGCCCTTGGCGTAGCCGATGAAGTCGGACACGATGAGGAAGTAGTCCACAAAGCCCATCTGCTCGATGACGCCGATCTCATACTCCAGCTGCTTCCGGTAGTCCTCCGGCTGCCGGGGATAGCGCCGGGCGAAGCCCTCCCGGCAGAGATGCTCGAAATAGGCCGCTGCGTCGGTCCAGCCGTCGGGCAGCTTGAATTCCGGCAGATGGTAGTGGCCGAATTCGAACTCCACATTGCAGCGCTCGGCGATCTTTACGGTGTTCTCCAGGGCCTCCGGGCAGGCGGGGAACAGCGCGCGCATCTCCTCCTCGCTCTTGAGGTAGAACTCGTCGGTGGAGAAGCGCATCCGGTTCTCGTCCTCCAGCAGCTTGCCCGTCTGGATGCAGAGCAGGGTGTCCTGCATGGCGGAGTCCCCGCGGGTGAGGTAGTGTGCGTCGTTGGTGCACACCAGGGGGATGCCCGTCTCCTCGTGCAGGCGGAGGATGCCGGCATTGACGGTCTGCTGCTCCGGGATGTGGTGGTCCTGCAGCTCCAGATAATAGTTGTCCGGGCCGAAGAGGTCCCGCATCTCCAGGGCGTGGGCCTTGGCCTTGTCGTAGCAGCCCTGGAGGATGAGCCGGGGGATCTCCCCCGCCAGGCAGGCGGACAGGGCGATGAGGCCCTCGCTGTGGGCCCGCAGCAGGTCCATGTCGATGCGGGGCTTGATGTAGAAGCCCTCGGTATAGGCCATGGACACCATGTAGGACAGGTTGCGGTAGCCCGTCTCGTTTTGGCAGAGGAGCACCAGGTGCCGGGCCTCGGCGTCCAGCTCGTGGACCCGGTCGAAGCGGGTGCGGGGGGCCACATAGACCTCGCACCCGATGATGGGCTTGATCCCCTCGGCCTTGCAGGCCCGGTAGAAGTCGATGATGCCGAACATGACGCCGTGGTCCGTGATGGCCACCGAATCCTGCCCCAGGGCCTTCACCTGCCGGGGCAGCTCCTTGATGCGGCAGGCGCCGTCCAGCAGGGAGAACTCCGTATGCACGTGCAGATGGGTAAAGGCCATTTGCCTGCCCCCTCCTTTCTCTCTATGTACAGGCGGTCACGCCCGGTCCAGCTCCATCAGCTTGCGCAGGCGGTGGTTCAGGGCGGATTTGGTCACCGGCGGGTCGCACAGCTGGGCCAGCTGGGCCAGGGTGAGCTCCGGGTTTTCCAGGCGGAGCCGGGCGGCCTCCCGCAGCTTTTCCGGCTGGGCGGCCAGCACGCCGCTCCCCTCCAGCCGGCGGATGGCCTCCACCTGGGCCTGGGAGGCCGCCACCAGCTTGTCCAGATTGGCGGCGTCGCAGTTCACCCGGCGGTTCACGCTGCCCCGCAGGTCCCGCTCCAGCTTGGCGGTCATCATCTCCATGGCGGACAGGGGCGCGCCGATAGAGGTGAGAAAGTCCTCAATGTGCTCGCTCTGCTTGAAATAGGTGATGTAGTTGCCCTTGCGGACGGTCTCCTTGGGCTCGAACCCCGCCTCCCGCATGAGGGCGGGCACCTCCCGGCCCACGTAGAAGTGGGAGGTGGCCAGCTCCAGATGGTAGCTCTTCAGCGGGTCGGTCACCGAGCCGCCGGCCAGAAAGGCCCCCCGGAGGAAGGCGGTGCGGCAGTGCTCCTCCTCCAGGTGGGCAAAGTTCACGTGGAGGGACACGCCGGGGGCGCGCTCCAGCCCGAAGGCGTCGAAGATGACCTGGAGCTTGTCCGGGTCCTCCAGCAGAAAGGTGCCCTTGCCCTCCGCCTCACCGGGCGTGCGGTCAAAGGCCACCTTGAACGCCTTGCGGAAGAGCAGCGGCAGGCGCTCCTTCAGCTGGGGGGATTCGGTGACGATGCGCACCTGCTCCGCCTGGAAGGTGTTGCAGTACAGCAGGATGCCGTAGGCCTCGGCCTGGGCGCAGCAGCGGCGGCTCACCGGCTGGCGGCACAGCTCCTGCTTGACATTGGCGGAAAAACTCATGGGCAAGACCTCCCAATGTAAATGATCGCAGCCGCCGGGGCGGGGCTTCCGCCGCCTGCGGGCGGCGGGACGCTCCGCTAAGGCCCCATTTCTTTTTCGCGAAAGAAATGGGGGAAAGAACGCGTCTAAGGGCTGCCGCCCTTAGATATCCCGCCGAAGGGCCTTAATTCTGTAAATCGAATCATCCAAATCACTGCACTCGCGGTGACAGGACTGTCTGGCCGTTCTCCCGCCCGCTGCCGCTGTGCAAATAATTTGAAGGAAGGCGGTTCCTCTTGATAGGGAGCGAATCTTCCTAACCCGGGGCGGCATCAGAAGATGCGGGTATCCGCCCGCTGGTGGTAGAGCTCCAGCACGGCCTTGGACACCAGCACGCCGGAGTGGCGGGCGTAGTCCGCCCCCTCGTCCATCAGAGGCCGCAGCACCACCTCCGCCCCCAGGGCCTCCACCGCCCGGCGGTCCACCTGAAGGGGCTCCGCATCCTCCCGGGAGTAGCGCTCCCGCAGGGCGCGGCTGGGCTGGGCGCTGTTGCACAGGCAGATGTCCACCAGGCCGGGGCCCCCGTGCTCCAGCAGGGCCGCCAGATGGTCCGCGGCGGTCATGCCCTCGGTCTCGCCGTCCTGGGTCATGATGTTGCAGATATAAATTTTCAGGGCCTTGCTGTTGTGGATGGCGTCGGCAATACCGTCCACCAGCAGGTTGGGGATCACGCTGGTGTACAGGCTGCCGGGGCCCAGCAGGACGATGTCCGCCTGACGGATAGCCTCCAGCGCCGCGGGGAGGGCCGGAGGGCTCTCCGGCAGGAGCCGCACATGGTGGATGCGGCAGTTCTGGGTCTTCTTGAACTGGAAGATGCGGGACTCGCCGCAGACGCTGGTGCCGTTTTCAAAGCTGGCCTCCAGCTGGACGTTGGCGTTGGTCACCGGCAGGATGCGGCCGGTGATGGCCAGCACCTTGCTCATGCGCTCCACCGCCTGCTCGAAGGAGTCGGAGATGCCGTCCAGCGCCGCCAGCAGCAGGTTTCCAAATGCCTGGCCCGCCAGCCGCCCCTCCGGGAAGCGGTAGGACAGCAGCTGCTGCATGAGAGTCTCGGTGTCGGCCAGGGCCTCCATGCAGTTGCGGATGTCGCCGGGGGGCGGCATCCCCAGGTCCCGGCGCAGCACGCCGGAGCCGCCGCCGTCGTCCGCCACGGTGACGATGGCGGTGATGCGGTCGGTATACAGCTTCAGCCCCCGCAGGATGGCGGACAGGCCGTTGCCCCCGCCCAGGGCCACGATGGCCGGGCCGTTTCGCTCCTCTCCCATGGTCAGGCCCTCGTCATGTCACGGTGGTTCTCGCTGACGTGGTAGCCCAGGCCCCGGATGTACTCCGCCAGGGCGTGGGTCACCGCCACGGAGCGGTGGCGGCCGCCGGTGCAGCCCACGGCGATGATGAGGGTGCTCTTGCCCTCCTCCCGGTAGCTGGGCAGCAGGAAGGCCAGCAGGTCCTCCAGCTTCTCCATGAATTCCGCCGTCTGCCGGGAGTCGAACACGTAGTCCCGCACGCCGGGCTCCAGCCCGGTCTGGTCCCGCAGTGCGTCCACGTAAAAGGGATTGGGGAGGAAGCGCACGTCGAACACCAGGTCGGCCTCCGCCGGCAGGCCGTACTTGAAGCCGAAGGAGGTGACGGACACCGCCAGCTCCCCCTTCTTCTTCCCCGCCGGCAGCAGCAGGTCCATCACCTGGTCCCGCAGCTTCTTGGAGGGCATGTCGGTGGTGGTGATGATGTACGACGCCCGCTGGCGCACGGGCTCCATGGCCTGGCGCTCCTGCTCCACCGCCTCGGGCAGAGTCAGACCGTCCCGCATGAGGGGATGGGCCCGGCGGGTCTCCTTATAGCGCTTGATGATGGTGTCGGCGGCGGCCTCCACAAAGACGATCTTGTAGTCGAACTGCAATTCGTGGAGGGCGTCCAGCGCCTGGAACAGGCCGGAGAAGTCCTTGCCGCCCCGGATGTCGCACACCATGGCCACCTGCTCATAGGCGCCGGCGCCCGCCAGGCACATCTCGGCAAACTTGGGGATGAGCACCGGCGGCAGATTGTCCACGCAGAAAAAGCCGCTGTCCTCCAGAATGGACATGACGGTGGACTTGCCCGCCCCGGACAGGCCAGATACGATGAGGAATTCCATGCTGTGCTCCTTTCTCAGTGCAGATATTTGATCTCCGGCTCCAACTCCACGCCGGTCTCGTCCAGAACACGCGCCCGCACCTGGTCCATCAGGGCCAGCACGTCGGCGCAGGTGGCGCCCCCCCGGTTGATGATGAAGCCCGCGTGCTTTTCCGACACCTGGGCGCCCCCCACCGTCAGGCCCTTCAGGCCGCACTGGTCGATGAGGGCGGCGGCAAAGTGGCCCTCCGGCCGCTTGAAGGCCGAGCCGGCGCTGGGGTACTCCAGAGGCTGCTTCTCCCGCCGGCGGGCCGCCAGGTCCTCCATGCGGGCCTTGATGGCCTCCGGCTGGCCGGGAGCGACCCGGAAATCGGCCTCCACAATGAGGTAGTCCCCGGCGGAAAAAAGACTGCGGCGGTAGCCCATGGCGCAGTCGGCGGCGGAGAGGACCCGCCGCTCCCCCGTCAGGGTCAGGGCGGTGACCGAATCCAGCACCTGGCACAGCTCGCCGCCGTAGGCCCCGGCGTTCATGGTCAGGCCGCCGCCCACGGTGCCGGGGATGCCCTGGGCGAACTCCAGTCCCGTGAGGACGTTGGCCCAGGCCGCCCGGGCCAGGTTGGCCAGGGACAGCCCCGCCCCCGCCCGGATGAGGCCCTCCTCCGGCAGGCAGGCCGTGTTCAGCGGCGACGCCCCCAGGGACCCGGCGGGCTTGATGAGAAAGCGGTCCACCCCGGCGTCGTCCACCAGCAGGTCGGTGCCGTTGCCCAGGAAAAAGGGCCTGACCCCCAGTTCCGCCGCCGTGCGCAGGGCCAGGGCGGCCTCCTCCTGCGACTTGGGCAGGGCCATCAGCGCCGCCGGGCCGCCGATGCGGAAGGAGGTGTGGGCGGACATGGGCTCATCCCTGCGCAGCTCCAGCGCCGGGCAGGCGGTCGTCAGCGTTTGGTAAAGTCGCTCCAGATCCTTCATACGGGGACCCTCCCAGTGGTCATAATCATACAAGGATAGTATATCATATTCCGGGCGCAAAAAAAATAGGGGAAACACGAAAATAGCACTTGATTTTCTCGCCGTTTTCTGATAAACTGACATAGTTAATGCAAATGTGCAATTCTGACCAGCGAGGAGGTTTGTAGATATGGCCAAATGTGAGTTCTGTGGCAAGGGCGTGAACTTCGGTATCCAGGTTTCCCACTCCCACCGCCGCTCCAACCGTCCCTGGAAGCCCAACGTCAAGCGCGTTAAGGCTGTGGTCGACGGTACTCCCAAGCACGTCTATGTGTGCACCCGCTGCCTCCGTACCGGCAAGGTCAACCGCGCGGTGTGATCCAGCAAGACGACACAGAGAGCCCCACGCATCCGCGTGGGGCTCTTTTTGTTTTGCGCGGAATGATGGCAAAGCAAATCCCCCCGGCACGCACGTGCCGGGGGGGATCTTATTCGTTCAGATCCAGGAGATCTCGGTCTCCAGCTCGCCCTTCTTGTCCCGGGCCATGAGCTCCCGCAGGACGCAGCGGGGGTCCTTGCCCTCGTACAGCACCTGGTAGGCCCCGGTGGTAATGGGCATCTCCACGCCGGTGCGGCCCGCCAGCTCCATGGCGCTGGCGGCGGCGTAATAGCCCTCCACCACGGCGCCGTTCATCTCCTCCATGGCCTGGGCGATGGTCCGCCCCTGGCCCAGCAGGATGCCCGCCCGGCGGTTGCGGGAGTGCATGGAGCAGCAGGTGACGATCAGGTCGCCCACGCCGGTGAGGCCGGCGAAGGTCTCCTTCCGGGCCCCCAGGGCCACCCCCAGCCGGGCGATCTCGGTGAGGCCCCGGGTCATGAGCATGGCCTTGGTGTTGTCGCCGAAGCCCATGCCGTCGCAGCAGCCGGCGCACAGGGCGATGACGTTCTTCAGCGCCGCGCCGATCTCCACCCCCACGATGTCCGGGGAGGTGTAGATGCGGAAGCGCTCGTTCATGAACACGTCCTGGGCCAGCTCGGCGGCGGCCCGGCTGGCCGAGGCCACCACCACCGCCGTGGGCACGCTGCGGCCCACCTCCTCCGCGTGGGAGGGGCCGGAGAGCACCACCACCGGGTGGCGGTCCCCCACCTCCTGCTCCACCACCTGATGGAGGAGCAGGGTGGTGTTCTTCTCAATGCCCTTGGACACCAGGACGATGGGGGTGCCGGGGTCGGCGGTCTCCCCCAGGCGGCGGGCGGTGGACCGCACGGCGAAGGACGGCGTGGCCAGCACCACCAGGCCGCAGCCCTTCACGCAGTCCAGGTCGCAGGTGAGGTCCATTTTCTCCGGGATGGGCACACCCCGGAGCATGGGGTTCTCCCCGTGGGCCAGGATGGCGGCCCGCTCCTGCTCGGTATAGCTCCACAGGGACACGTCGTGTCCGTTCTCCAGCAGCACCATGGCCAGGGCCGTGCCCCAGGCGCCGCTGCCGATCACCGCGGTTTTCATGCGTTGGGTTCCTCCTCTGAGGGGGTTTCAGTGTGCTCGGGCGCTTCGGGCTCCGCCGGAGGTTCCGGCTGGGCGGGAGGCTCCGGCGCCGGGGCCGGGTCGGGCTTTTTGCCCTTTTTGAAGGTGAACTTGGACTCCTGCCCCTTCACCAGGCGGGAGATGTTGCCGGCGTGCTTCAAAATGATGAGCCCGCCCATGACGGCGGCCAGGGCCGTGATGAGCAGAGAGTGATAGAGCACCCAGCTGCCGATGGGGAACAGCAGGCCCGCCGCGCAGGAGCCCAGGGAGACGTACCGGGTGGCCACCGCCAGGATGAGGAAGGCCCCCCATACCACCAGGGCCAGCCGCCAGTCGATGAGGATGGCGATGGTGCCGCCGGACAGGACGCCCTTGCCCCCCCGGAAGCCGTACATACAGGGGAACATGTGCCCCAGCATACAGAACAGGCCGCCCCAGTACCGGCCGAAGATGGTCAGGCCGGGGGCCAGGTGGCTGAAGGCGAAGGCCGCCAGCAGCACGGACACCACCGCCTTGGCCACGTCGATGAAGATGACCAGCAGGGACAGGGCCCCGCCGTGGATGCGGCAGAAGTTGGTCAGGCCGCCGTTGCCGCTGCCGTGCTGGCGGATGTCGTCCTTCAAAATGCTCCGGGAGACCATGACCGCCCCGTTGCAGCAGCCGAGAAAATAGCTCACCGCGGCAATGCCCGCCAGCGCCAGCACCAGCCAGCCGGGGGTCACGTTCCCCCGGTCCATCAGCGGGCGCAGCAAAGTATCCAGCATGGTGCTCAGTCCTCCTTATCGCCCCGCTGGCGAATGGTGATGCGGATGGGAGTGCCCGTCAGGGCAAAGGTGGAGCGGATCTGGTTCTCCAGATACCGCTGGTAGGAGAAATGGAACAGCTTGGCGTCGTTGCAGAAGATGACGAAGTGGGGCGGCTTGACGCCGATCTGGGTCATA
>CAVJBM010000102.1:486-6515 GCA_963647775.1 Anaerovibrio sp. | reverse complement strand
GTGCCCATCTGGGCGAAGTTGTCCAGCGTGAAGCTGCCGTCGCTGGTGCTGAAGGCGTACACTACCATAATAACAATGGGGATCACGGTGAACAGGGCCATCCACACCACATAGGGGATGGCCATGCGGGAGAGCTTATTCTTCATCCTCGCTCTCCTCCTCGTCCGGCTCGATGCTGGCGTCGCCAATCTCCTCATACTCCTCGGAGTAGGAGGAGTAGTCCCCGAACATGCCGGAGTACTGGCTCTTCTTCATCACGTGGATGCCGTCGGGATCGATCTTGATGCCGATGCGGCTGCCCACGGGGGAGAGGTCGGTGGTCTGGATCAGCCACTTGAAGCCGTAGAAGTCCACAATGATGTCGTACTGCATCCCCTTGAAGGTCACGTTGGTGACGGTGCCCTTCAGCTGGCCCTGATCCTCGGGGACGATGTCCACATCCTCCGGCCGGATGACCACGTCCACGGGCTCGTCCTTCTCAAAGCCGCCGTCCAGACAGGCGAACCTCCGGTTGAAGATCTCCACCACGCCGTCGGACCGCATGATGCCGTCGATGATGTTGGACTCGCCGATGAAGTCCGCCACAAAGGCGTTCTTGGGCTCGTTATAGATGTCCTCGGGGGTGCCGATCTGCTGGATGCGGCCGCCGTCCATCACCACCACGGTGTCGCTCATGGCCAGGGCCTCCTCCTGGTCGTGGGTGACGTAGATGAAGGTGATGCCCGTCTCCTGCTGGATGCGCTTCAGCTCGTTCTGCATGTCCTTGCGCAGGCGCATGTCCAGGGCGCCCAGAGGCTCGTCCAGCAGCAGGACCTTGGGCCGGTTCACCAGGGCCCGGGCGATGGCCACCCGCTGCTGCTGGCCGCCGGAGAGGGCGGACACCGCCCGCTTCTCAAAGCCCTTGAGGTTCACCACCTCCAGCATCTCCATGACCCGTTCCCTGATCTCCTTTTCCGGCAGCTTCACCTTTTTGCCCTTTTCGTCGGCCTTGGGGATGCGCAGGCCGAAGGCCACGTTCTCAAACACGTTCAGGTGGGGGAACAGGGCGTATTTCTGGAACACGGTGTTGACCGCCCGCTTATGGGGGGGAACATCATTGATCCTCACGCCGTCAAACAGGACGTCCCCGGCGGTGGGCGTCAGAAACCCGCCGATGATGCGCAGCGTGGTTGTCTTGCCGCACCCGCTGGGACCCAGCAGCGTGAGGAACTCTTTGTCGTTGATATAAAGGTTGATGTGATCGAGAACGACGCCGTCCTCGTAGGCCATGACACAGTCCCGCAGTCGGATCAGTTCTTTGGACATGTATCCTCCCCCATTTCTTTTTCTAAAAAATTTCAGCTCCCTCGATTTATTCGTCCGGTCTCAAAACCATAGCCGGACTTTCACGGATAGCGAGATACACTATATCCGTTCGGGGGTCAAAAGTCAATGATTTTCGGCAAAAAATTTGAGGGGGTCCAAAACCGGCCCGACCCATTGAGCCCCAAGGGAAAGAAACGCCCCGGAGGAACGCGGTTTTCCAGCGATCCTCCGGGGCCGTTTTCGTACTTTTTCGTGGGGTCAGCTGCGCTCCATCGCGGCGTAATCCTGGAAGCCGCCCTTCTCCTCTCCCATCCAGTGAAGAATGTACAGCTGGCGGTATTCCGGCAGGTCGAAGGGCTGGCCCTGGACGGTGTTTTCAAAGACGTAGAGGTCGCCCATGCTGAGACTGTAATAGAGCGCTCCCAGCTCGTCCAGCACCAGGCCGGAGCTCTCGGTCTGATCCTCCCAGCCGCTGGGGGTGGCCTTCAGCAGGGTAAGATAGTAGGAGGAGATCCCGGTAGAGCGGCTGGTCTGCAAAAACAGCACATGGGAATCGTCCAGCTGCTGGAACTCCACGCTGTCGGCGGCCACGGCGGCCTGCCCAAGGGGCTTCATCTCCCCGTCCAGCAGCAGGACGACGGTGCGCTGGAGCCCGGCGATGTGGGGCGTGTTCAGAACGGTGAACAGCGCCATAGAGGCGGCGGTGCCGTCCTCCAGCTCCAGGCCGGTGTACACCTCCCGCAGGGCCAGGCTCGCGATGGCGTCCTCCCGGGTCTCGAAGGATCCGGCCAGATATTCGTCCGCCTGCCAGTCCACCAGCTCCCGCAGGGCCTCCAGTTCGGGCAGAGAGGCGGGCTGGGCCGCCGGCGTCTCCGAGGGCTGTGCGGAAGGGGAGGGAGAGCTGGCCGCCGGCCCGGCGCAGGCGGTGAGGGTGAGCAGCAGCGCCAGCCCCAGGGCCAGCTTTTTGATCGTGTGCATGAAACAGGACCTCCTTTGTAGTTTGCTTTCGCACCGCCATTATAGCAAAAAATGCGGGGGGGGGGTCAATAACAATTTGGTTAAAAATACTTACAATTTGATTACATTTGGAAACAAACGGTTACAAAAATCAAACAAACGGCCCCCTCCGCCGATGCGGAGGGGGCCGTTTCCGATTCAGTTTGCCCGGCAGTCCAGAAGCATCTGCATGTACATGGACAGCAGCTGCTGATTGGTGGTCTCCCGGCTCCGCACCACGGCGGCCAGAGCCTCCGCCTTGGCGTTCCCCGTCATGTCGCCGGGGACGTCGGCGCTCTGGATGCTGTTCAGCGCGTCGATGGTCTTGTGGAGATACTCGGTATCGTTGGCGATCCTCTCAATCTGCTTCAACAGGTAATCCGTGGACAGAATGGTGTTTTGCTCAGACATTTGGGTGCCCTCCTTCTTGGCATCGGGCGGGCGCGTCAGGCATATTTTATTGTCTGCGATGAAGCGCGCCCTGCCGCTTTTGACAAGACCCTTCGCCCGTTTGGGCCAGGTCGCTTCATATTCGTTTCCCTGCTGGTCTACGACCAATACGTTTTTTTCCATGGGTGTCTCCCCCCCTGTGCAGGTACCGAAGGCCGTTTTTTGTGATGGGTGCCGTCCCCGCTTCGTAACATTCATTATACCAGCGCGGTCACGCCTCTGTCAAGGAAAACTCCGGGAAGTACTCCGCCACAAAGTCGATGTCCGTCACGGTCCACTCCCGGCCGTTGAGATGCTCCAGACAGCCGGCGTCGGTGGTGAACTCGAACCGCAGCTTGTAGGAGTACAACGCCTGTCCGCTGCGGCCGTACTGCCGGTTGTCCCGCTCCCGGCCGTACTTGCCGTCCCCGATGAGGGGGTGGCCCGCGGCGGCGAACTGGGCGCGGATCTGGTGGGTCCGCCCGGTGATCAGGTCGCACTCCACCAGGGACAGCCCGTTCTTCACCGCCAGCGTTTTATATAAGGTAAGGGCGGTCTTGCCCCCGGGGACGGGGTGGTCGAACACCCTCACCTGGGCCCTGTCCTCGTCCTTCAGCAGAAAGCCCTTCAGCTCCCCCGCCGCCGGGGACATCTTCCCCCGCACCACGCACAGGTACAGCTTGGTCAGCTCCCGGTCCTTGATCTTCTGGTTCATCACCCGCAGGGCCTCGGCGGTCTTGGCGGCGATGACGATGCCCCCGGTGTTGCGGTCGATGCGGTTGCACAGGGCGGGGGCGAAGGAGCTCTCCCAGTAGGGGGACCACTCCCTTTTCTGGTACAGGTACGCCTGGATGTGGGTGATGAGGGTGTTGACGTGCTCCTTGTCGTCGGGGTGGACCACCATGCCCGGCCGCTTGTTCACCAGCAGCAGGTCGGCGTCCTCGTACACGATGTCCAGCTGGGGCTTGAACACGGAGAGAAAGGCGTTCTCCCGGCTGGGGGTCTCGAAGAATTCGTCGTTGATGTACAGCTGCAGCACGTCCCCCTGGGCCAGCCGCACGTCCCGCTTGGAGCCCTTGCCGTTGACCTTCACCCGCTTCAGCCGGATGTACTTCTGGGCCAGCGGGGCGGGGAGGAGGGGGAGGGTCTTGGCCAGCCAGCGGTCCAGCCGCTGCCCGGCGTCGTTTTTCCCGATGGTGAATTCCTTCATGTCAGTTCCCCCTTGTCAAATGCGCGGAACTATTGTATCATATTTTTTCCCGGGAAAAAAGGTGGCAAAACAGAAAATAGTATTTGACAATCGGCCCAACTTTGATTATAATACCATCTGTGCCATTATGCGAGAGGTGTACGAATGAAACTGGATCTGAAGCGGATCGCCCTGGAGCCGGGGACAAGCCTGGATTTCAACTATGAGCTGGATCTCACCCAGCTGGAGTGGAACGGAGCCAAGCCGGCGGCGCGTCCTGTCCATGTGGAGGGCAGGGTGCGGAACATGGCGGGTGCACTGGTTTTGAACGTCACCATGAGCACTGTCCTTTCCCTGACCTGCGACCGCTGCGCCAGGCCCTTCGAGCGGGAAAAGACCGTGGAGTACGAGACCCTGCTGGCCGCGGAGCTGGAGGACGAGGAGAACGACGACATCGTTCTGCTGGACCGGGACCTGGGGCTGGATCTGGACGCGCTCCTGACGGATGTGTTCCTCCTTGCGCTTGACACGAAAAATCTCTGCTCCGAGGACTGCAAGGGTCTGTGCGCCGGCTGCGGCGCCGACCTGAACCGGGAGCCCTGCCGCTGCAGGCGGGAGATCGACCCCCGTCTGGCGAAGCTGGCGGCTTTGCTGGAGCAGGATGACGATGAATGAGAAATAATTGCTATAGGAGGTGTCAACATGGCCGTCCCTAAGAGTAAAGTATCCAAGCAGCGCCGCAACAAGCGCCGCAGCTCCGTCTGGAAGCTGGAGACCCCCAGCCTCAACGTCTGCCCCAAGTGCGGTGCCGCCCGTTTGCCCCATCGTGTGTGCGCCAAGTGCATGAGCTACGATGGCAAAGAGGTCGCCGCTGCCAAGTGAGCATCCCCATCACGGACTGAAAGGACCGCCTTACGGCGGTCCTTTTTCCGTTGCTATTCGGTTTTCAGCTCCTCCGCCGTGCCCTGGCGGGTCAGGCGGCTGAAGGTCCCGGTGGAGACCAGCCGGTCCCCCACGGCGGCCCGATCGTACTCCTCCCGGGTGCAGGCCAGATACCAGTAGGGGTCGTCCCCCTCTCCGTCCGCCCGCAGGACCAGGGTGGGCCCCTGCCAGGTGACGGACTTGTCCGCCACGGTGCCGGCCAGGGTCATCTCCCGGCGGGAGAGGGCCAGACACACGTCCTTGGACAGGGCGAAGCACACCGCCAGCAGGACCACGGCAGCCACGGCGGCCGCGATGCGCGTCCACGTCTTTTTGTCGCCCGTATTCATGCCGCCGCCCCCTCTCTCACGCCGTCCACGCGCTCCAGCGTCCCGGCCAGGGTGACGGCGTTGACCCGGAACGCGCAGTCCAGCAGGTCGCCCACCTCCGCGGCGGCGTACTGCTCCGCCGTGCAGCGCAGGGAGTAGTAGCGCTGGTGCTCGGCCAGGCCGGGCTTCAGCCGGAGCAGCAGGCGGCAGCCGCCGGCGTCCTCCGTCTTGTCCGCCACGGCGAAGGTCCCGGCCACGGACTGGCTCAGCGGGCCCGTCAGCGTCCCGGGAAAGAGGGTGTGGAAGAACAGCAGGAAGAGGGCCAGCAGGATCACAGTGATAGCCAACACTCCTGAAACTTTAGCTTTTTTCATAATGTTCCTTTCAGTTCACAACGATTGCATAGCCAAACATTTTGGGATAATAATCCATTCGCACATATCGCAAAGTATAGTCTCTGCCATCTAAGACGCAAAGATAACCGGTTCCTGAAGTATTGCGTCCGTAGCCGACATTCATCATTGAATGTCCTTCGCCCCAATCGACTAAGCCGTCTTTAGTGTAAGCCTGGAGCATGATTGGACGACTTAAATCAAGCTGAGCCTTATAAGCTGAATATGCAGAATTGCTTGGAATGGAGATAGATTCCCAAATGCCATTTCCGGAAGCGTCAGCAAAAAAAGTCTGATATCCATTACATAAATACAAATAGTTTGTGCCGGAACTATCAGAAGTGTACATTGCATTGTGCATAATGGAATAGATGGCATCTTTTTTTGCTTGGTTTGTTGTAGCGGCCTGCACAGCCTGATGATTCATCACTCTGGATTTGCTGCGGCAGAACCCCCAATACCAAAGAA
>CAVJBM010000102.1:0-448 GCA_963647775.1 Anaerovibrio sp. | reverse complement strand
ATTGTTTCCATCGTCCCAATCATACATGGTACAATATGCTGTGCCTGTGCCAAAATTGTTAATAAGAAATCGTGAACTTGTGGTAACTCCGGCATCGGAAGCGTTGAGTATTCCGGCCCACAGATCGACCCCGCCCCCATTTGTCGACATGGTACTAATGGATTCGATAGAATCAACGGTTTTGCCTTCATAAGTGGAGTAATATGTTCCACCTGTTCCTGTAGGAATGTATATGCCTTCAGCTCCCGTATAAATAATATGGGTACTACTATTTTCAAGCCCAGTTCCAATATTTGCAACAGAAGAAGTTGTATTTAGACTTTGCAGGGGACCGACACCGTCAAAACTAAATTCAACAACTGGATCATTTCCGGAAATTAGGCTGAAGATCATGTATCCTTTAGCTTCGAATCCTTTGGAAAACGTTGCGTAATAACCACTTATATAG
>CAVJBM010000101.1:0-9465 GCA_963647775.1 Anaerovibrio sp. | reverse complement strand
GCCGTGTTCGACACCGCCTTCCATCAGACCATGCCCCCCGTGGCCTACACCTACGCCCTGCCCTATGAGTACTATGAGAAGGACAAGGTCCGCCGCTACGGCTTCCACGGCACCAGCCACAAGTACGTCGCCCAGCGGGCGGCCGACATGCTGGGCAAGAAGCCCGAGCAGCTGAAGCTGATCTCCTGCCACCTGGGCAACGGCTCCTCCGTCACCGCCATCGACGGCGGCAAGTCCGTGGACACCTCCATGGGCTTCACCCCCCTGGCCGGCCTGCCCATGGGCACCCGCTCCGGCGACCTGGACGCCGGCATCCTGGAGTACCTGATGGGCCGCTACGGCTACGACATCAAGGAAATGGTCAACATCCTGAACAAGAAGTCCGGCGTGCTGGGCGTGTCCGGCGTGTCCTCCGACTTCCGTGACCTGGGCGAGGCCGGCGAGAAGGGCAACACCCGCGCCGCCCTGGCCGTGGACATGTTCAACTACGGCGTGAAGAAGCTCATCGGCGCTTACGCCGCCGCCATGGGCGGGGTGGACGCCATCATCTTCACCGCCGGCGTGGGCGAGAACAGCGCCGAGCAGCGCATGGCCATCGCCTCCGGCCTGGAGTTCATGGGCGTGAAGATGGACCCCGACGCCAACAACCTCCGCGGCAAGGAGGCCGTCATCTCCGCCGCCGACTCCAAGGTGAAGGTCCTGCTGATCCCCACCAACGAGGAGCTGATGATCGCGCTGGACACCGCCGCGCTGGTCAAGTAAGCAGTATCGTAAGATTTATAAAGAGCGCCCGCGGAAATTTCCGCGGGCGCTCTTTTCAAATCACCTCAGCAGCTGCCACTTTTCATAGCGGGAACATGAACTTGACCCCGTGTTATTCCAGTTTGTCTTTACACATTTCCCCATTGAATTTGTCTCCACCTGATTTCTGCTTGAATTTATTCTTCTGTCCCCCGTCCAAAATCCGCATGTGGCACAACATCTTTGGGTATTACTGTAAGTACTCATCTTTTTCGCTCCTTTTCTCTTTATTTGCAGGGTCAATCCCCTACCGGCTTATTTAGGACATACTTGAACGAGTTCTGATTGCCTTTGGGAAACAGGCCGCTGACATCCCGATCTTTATACTTCGCCCGAATTTCCTGCTCCGCTATACAGCCTACGAACTCGTAGCGAGTTTTCCGATCATCCATGTGTTCCTGTTCGGTGCCGTAGAAAAATGAGTTCATCGTACTGTGTCCGGGGAACCATCCCAAAACCTTGTAGACTTCAAGAACAATTCCATTGTACACAGAAAACGCATAGTCCACTTTTTTCGCCGTGTTGAGATTTACCTTCCATGCACAGCGCGTCACGTCGTACAGTTCCCAAGGCTCCATCCCGTAGCGGAAGGTTTGGTTCACTCGGATCATAATGACATTTTCCGTGATTTCTTCCCTGCTCAGCGGGCTCGGATTATACCGCACTTCCAGATCATCTACATTGATCCTGCCGTAAAGTCCGGCACCGTGACCTTTTTGCCGGTTGCACAGATTCTCTTTCCCAATCAGATCAATCGCAGCCGCTTCCACCTTTAAGGCCGTTTCATCGTCTACACCATGCACCAAAATCTCGATCAGCGGCTCTTGTCCCCTCGCTGCTATCTCCTTGATCCTGGCGATCTTTTCGCTTTCTTCCGGGCTCCCGTCTTCTGCCATTTTCAGGTGGGCAAAGCAGCGATTTCCCTTCCCCTTCCCAATGTAAAACGGCTCATGTGTATTGGGGTCGGAATAAACATAGACATATGACCCTATTTCTTTCATTGTCCTTGAAGAAAATTCCCGGAGTTTTGACATATTGATTCACCTGCACTTGACTGGAAAATAAAAAAGTGCGCAGCCGAAGCCGCGCACTGAAAAATGCTCGGCTCGTTGCTGCGACACAACTTCTGAACATCCACACGAATGCCAAGAAAGAGCCTGCATTTTTACCGTAGTAAAATTGCACACTCGTGTGGAAGTTATTCGTATGAAGTTGTGTCGCAACTATAATTTACCACACCTTCCTTGAGAAAGCAACTATTTCTATCAAAGAAATCATTCGTGGGCGCATATCGAAATCTCCCGGCAAAAGGAGGGCCCGCCGTGCGGCGGGTCCTCCTTTCTGCCTATTCCGATTACTGCTCCAGCAGGGGCCAGATGTCCTCGTCCAGCCAGCGCAGTTCGCGGTCGCCCCAGCCCAGGTCGGGGTCGGCCTTGAACAGGTCGAACACCGTTCTGGCCAGGACGGCGGCCCGATCGGCCAGGTCGGTCTTGCCCTGGGCCCTCGCCATGGCGCTGACCCGCACCAGCATCTCCACCATGCCCTGCCGGTGGAGGTCCAGCTGGCTGGCGGCGCCGTACCAGGCGTCCTTCCCCTCCAGCAGCTGGGCCATCAGCTCCAGCTTGGTGAAATAGATCTCCGGGATGCGCTCCAGGGTGGGCTTCACCAGGGCCTGCTCCCCCGTCTCGTGATAGGTCTCCGCCAGGATGCGCAGGGCGTCGTACCGCACGTCGTCCAGCCGGGCGGTCTCGATGAGGGCCTTGCACAGGGTGATGACCTCCTCGCTGCGCTCGGGGGCGCGCATGGTGTACAGCAGGTTGTTCAGCAGGATCTCGTCCCCGGGGTACTGCTTCAGGCCCTCCCGCAGGATGGCCTCCGCCTCGGCGGGCCTGTCGTCCCGCAGCTTGGCCGCCCGGGAGGCGAAGTCGAACACCCGGTCCTCCCGCTCCAGGCGGTTGTAGTCGAACAGCTCGTCGGTGGACACATCAAAAAAGCTGGCCAGGGCAGGGATCATGCACACGTCGGGCATGGCCGCGCCGGTCTCCCACTTGCTCACCGCCTGGAAGGTCACGCCCATGGCCTGGGCCAGCACCTCCTGGGACACGTTCTTCTGCCGCCGCAGTTCGCGGATCTTTTCGCCTAATCTGATCTCCATTTTGATCGTCTCCTTTTCAGTTCGCCGGCTTGATCTCATCTTACCAGACGGAGCCCGGAATACAATAACGCCGTTGTTTAGAATTTTTCTATTTCAGGTTGAGCCCGAAGGGGCTCACGTCGGTGCCGCAGAAGCCCTGCCACCGCCGGATGTCCCGCAGGGCGGCGCGGGCGGCCTCCAGCCGGTGGGTCCCATCCGGGACTCGGGCGCTGCCCACCCGCGGCTGGCGGCCGGCCCGGCTTTTCCCGTTCTCCATGTCCGATCCCTCCTCTCCCGTTTCGTTGGGCCTGATCCTATCCTAACCGGGCGGGGGGCAGACTTCAATAACGCAGTCATTTAGAATTTTTCAAGCAACAGTTGAGTTTCAGGCAGCACAAAGGCGCGGCAGAGCCGCGCCTTTGAAGGGATAGCTTCAGTTTTCCAGCGCCCGCCGCACCACCGCGCCCATGGCGGCGTGGTCCAGCGGACGGCCGAGAAAGTGCTCCAGGGCGAAGATGGCCTGATGCACCAGCATGGGCAGGCCGTTGGAGCAGGGGCGGCCCTGGGCCCGCGCCCGGGCCAGCAGGGCGGTCTCCGCCGGGTGGTAGATGAGGTCGAACACCCCCGCCCCGGCGGGCAGACGGTCAAGAAAGTCCAGGTCTTCAAAGGCCGGGCAGCCCGCCATGCCCAGATCGGTGCAGTTCACCAGCAGGTCCGCCCCGGCGCACAGGCCGGACAGGTCTGCCCAGGGGGCGGCGGTCATGCCCGGCTGACCGCCGCACAGCTCCTCCGCCCGGCTGAGGGTGCGGTTGCATACGGTGACTGCCGCCCCGCAGGACGCCAGCTTGCGCCCCACCGCCCGGGCGGCCCCGCCGGCCCCCAGCAGCAGCACCCGCTCCGCCGGCCAGAGCCCCGTCTCCTCCAGGGCGGCCAGGCAGCCCGCCCCGTCGGTGTTGAAGCCGTGCCAGCCGTCCTCCCGGCGGCAGACGGTGTTCACCGCGCCGAAGCGGGCGGCGTCCCCGTCCACCCCCGCCAGCAGGGGGATCAGGTCCTCCTTGTGGGGCATGGTGGCGTTGAAGCCGGTGACGCCGTGCTCCTCCGCCCAGCGGAGGTAGGCAGGCAGGTCCCCTTTCTTCACCACATGGGCGGTGTAGGGGATGTCCAGCCCCAGGGCCCCCAGCATGGCCCCGTGGATGCGGGGGGACAGGGAGTGGAGCACCGGGTCGCCGATGACCTGAAGGGCGCTCATACTAGGCCCTCCAGCAGGGCGTCCATGGCGGTGAGGTAGCCCTGAAGCCCCTGGCCATAGGTCTGCCCCTTGCAGGCGGGGGCGGTGACGGACACGGCCCGGAAGGGCTCCCGGCTGTGGATGTCGCTGATGTGGACCTCCCAGGCGGGGACGGAGACGGCCTTCAGCGCGTCGTGGATGGCGTAGCTGTAGTGGGTGTAGGCCCCGGGGTTGATGACGATGCCGTCGTAGACCCCCTCCGCCTGCTGGATGCGGTCGATGATGGCCCCCTCGTGGTTGGACTGCCAGCAGTCCGCCCGGGCCCCCCGCTCCTCCGCGTGGGCGGCGATGAGCTCGCAGAGGTAGTTGTAGTCCTGCCGGCCGTAGATGTCGGGCTCCCGCTGGCCCAGCAGGTTCAGGTTGGGGCCGTTGATCACCAGGATGCGCTTGGGCAGGGCGGCCAGCTTGGCCAGGATCTCGTCCACGGTGGCCGCCGGGTCGGAAAAGTCAAACACCATCACGTCCGCCGCCGTCCGGTAGGCGGGCAGACGGAGTGCGAAGGTGGCCCTGAACTGCTCTGCCGTGCCCTGGCCCAGGGGCCGCCCGGCCATGGACACCCCGGCCAGGATGTCCTCCACCGGCCGGTCCAGAAAGACGGTGACGCCGTTCTTCCGCAGGGCGGCCACGTTGGCCTGGCGGAGCACCGCGCCGCCGCCGGTGGCCACCACCAGGTCCCGCTGGGCGCTCACCTCCCGGATGACCTGGCTCTCCAGGTCGCGGAAGGCGTCCTCCCCGTCGGTCTCGAAAATTTCGGGGATGGTGCGGCCGGTGAACTGCTCGATGAGCTCGTCGCAGTCCACGAAGGGCCGGTCCAGCCGCTGGGCCAGCAGGCGGCCGCAGGTGGTCTTGCCGCTGCCCATCATGCCGATGAGTACGATATTTTTCATGGCTCTCACCCCAGATTCGACTTGAAGTTGCCCAGCACCCGGAAGTCCCCGGTGGTCTGGGCCAGCTCGTGGATGGCGTCCGCCGTGTCCGGCTGGGCGACGCTGCCGGTGAACTCCAGGAAGAACATGTACTCCCAGCTGTGCTCCGGGATGGGCCGGGACTCCAGCTTCACCATGTTCAGGCCGTGGACGGCCAGCACCGTCAGCACCTCGTTCAGGGAGCCGGCCTCGTGGGGCAGCACGAACAGGGTGCTCAGCTTGTCAGCCCCCTCCCGCAGCTCCGGCAGGGGGGACACCACCACGAAGCGGGTGGTGTTGCGGCTGTTGTGGTTGATGCCCCGGGCCAGGATCTCCAGTCCGTAGATCTCCGCCGCCCGGGCGGAGCAGATGGCCGCCTTGGTGATGTCGCCGGTGTCCGCCACCATCCGGGCGGAGCCGGCGGTGTCCGCCTGGGGCACCTGGCGCCAGGCCGGGTGGGCGTTCAGGTACCGCTCGCACTGGAACAGGCCCTGCTCGTGGGAATAGACGTGGGTGATGGTGTCCAGCGAGGCTCCCCTGGGGGCCATGAGGCAGTGCTCCACCCGCACGGTGGTCTCCCCCACCAGGTAGAACTCATACCGGGTGAGCAGATCGTAGATCTGCCGGATGGCCCCGGTGGAGCTGTTCTCGATGGGGAGCACGGCGTAGTCCGCCCGGCCCTCCTTCAGGGCGGTAAAGCAGTCCTCAAACTGCTCCAGCCCCTGGGTGTTCACGCCGGGGCCGAACCAGTCCAGGCAGGCCTGCTCGCTGTACGCCCCGGGCACCCCCTGGTACACCACCCGGGGGTCCTCCACCGGCCGGCGCAGGGAGTCCATGGCGGCCTGGAACCGGCGCAGGCCGGGGTTGTCCGCCCGCTCGCCGGTGAGGTCCCGCTGCTGCCGCCGGGACAGGGCCATCACCGTCTGGTACAGGCGCACCGCCGCCGGGGCCAGCTCCGGCCCCGCCAGGGCGGCCTTCTCCGCCAGCACCTGCCGCTCCCGGGCCTGATCCAGCACCGGCAGGCCGTGGGCCAGCTTGTACTCCCCCACCTGCCGTGTGACCTCCATCCGCCGGCGGAAGAGCTCCGTCATCCGGCGGTCGATGGCGTCGATCTCCCGCCGCAGTTCATCCAGCTCGCTCATCGGTATTCCTCCGCCTTCGCGGCATAGCTTTGGGCCGCCGCCAGAGTGTGGGCCTTGTCCGCCTCGCTGAGGGTGCCGACGATCCTAGCCGGGCTGCCCATCAGCAGGGAGCCGTCCGGGGCCTTCATCTTCCCCGTCACCACCGCCCCGGCGGCCACCACGCAGTCCGCGCCGATCTCGCAGCCCTGGAGGAGGATGGCCCCCATGCCGATGAGGGTGCGGTCCCCGATGGAGCGGCCGTGGAGGATGGCCCCGTGGCCCACGGTCACGTTGTCGCCGATGGTCATGGGCCCGGCCTCGCCGTGGAGCACCACGTTGTCCTGAAAATTGGTGTTCGCCCCCACGCGCACCGGGGCCCCGTCCGCCCGGATCACCGCGTTGTACCACACGGAGCAGCCGGGGCCGAAGGTCACGTCGCCGCACACCACCGCCCCGGGCAGGATGACCACGTTCTCGTCGGTCACACGCAGAGTTTTATTGTCCATAAGTCTCACTCCTTACAGTCCAAACAGTTCACAGGCCGCCCCACAAAAGCGCCGCTTTTGCGGGGGCCCCTTCATTTTTTACATCCTCGGGCGAAGTGAATTCGCCCTGCGGCAAGGTTTTGCTGCGCAAAACGCTTGTACGCGCTGCCCGCGCGGGCGAGGCCGCCGCTTACAACCCAAGCAGCTGACAAGCCGCCAGCGCGGCGGCGGCCTCGATCACCGGCACCGCCCGGGGCACCACGCAGGGGTCGTGCCGGCCGGTCAATTCCAGTTCTGCGTTCTCGCCGGTCCTCATGTTCACGGTGAACTGCCGCCGGCCGATGGAGGGCGTGGGGCGGAAGGTCACCTCGAAAAACACGGGCATCCCGTTGGTGATGCCGCCGTTGATGCCCCCGGCGCAGTTCTGCTCCGCCTTGACGGAGCCGTCGTCGTCCACATAGAGGGGGTCGTTGGCCTCGCTGCCCCGCATGAGGGAGAAGGCCGTCCCCGCGCCAAAGGACACCGCCTTCACCGCAGGCACCGCGAAGAGATACTGGGAGAAGATGCCCTCGGCGTTCTCCCCGAAATCGGGGCCGCCCAGGCCGGCGGGCAGGCCGAACAGGGCGCACTCCACCGCGCCGCCCACGGAGTCCTGCTCCTCCTTTGCGTCCAGAATGGCCCGGCGCATCCGCTCCCCGGCCTCGCCGTCGATCACCGGGAACTCCCTGCGGGAGGCGGCGTACAGTTCCTCCATGGTGTCCCAGCAGCCGTCGCTCTCGCCGTAAATGGAACTGATGTGGGCGCACACGGTGACCCCACGGGCGGCCAGCAGCTGCCTGGCCACTGCCCCGGCGAACACCAGCGGGGCGGTCAGCCGGCCGGAGAAGTGCCCGCCCCCCCGGTAGTCGTTGCAGCCATCGTAGCGCACGTGGGCGGCGTAGTCCGCGTGGCCCGGCCGGGCCACGTCCTTCACCGCGGCGTAGTCCGCCGAGTGGGCGTCGGTATTGCGGATGACGGCACACAGGGGCGCACCGGTGGTCTTTCCCTCAAACAGGCCGGAGAGGATCTCTGGCTCGTCCGGCTCCCGCCGGGCGGTGGACAGGGTGCTTTTGCCCGGAGCACGCCGGGCCAACTCCGCCCGGACGGCGTCCAGGTCCAGCTCCAGCCCCGCGGGCACGCCGGAGAGCACCACGCCGATGGCCGGGCCGTGGGACTCGCCGAATACGGTATATCTCATTGCTCAGACCTCCTGAAACACGCCGCCCAGGCTCCTGTAATCCTCCCAGAAGCCGGGGTAGGACTTGCCGACGCACTCCGCCCCCAGCAGGGTCACGGGGCCGTCCGCCCGGGTGGCCGCCATGGCGGCCATCATGGCGATGCGGTGGTCGCCGCAGCAGTCGATGGTCACGTTCCCCTTCAGGGTCTTGACCCCCAGGATGCCGATGCCGTCGGTGAACTGCTCCACCTCCACGCCGAGGGCGCCCAGGGCCCTGCTGACGGCGTCGATGCGGTCGCTCTCCTTCATGCGCAGGCGGGCGCCGCCGCCGATGTGGGTGGTCTGCCCGTCCCGGACGGCTCCCAGCAGCGCCAGGGCCGGGAACAGGTCCGGGCACTGGCTCACGTCCAGCACCACGTCCTCCTCCGCGCTGCACAGCTCCATGTAATAGGGCACGATGCGGGTGTCCGCCTGGAGGGAGAAGGGGCTGAGCCCGTCCACCAGCAGGTCGCTCCCCAGGCCGTGGGCGGCGTAGAAGAAGGCCGCCTGGGACCAGTCCGCCTCGATGACCTTGCGGAAGGGGCGGTAGGTCTGGTTCCCGGGGATGCTCCCCCCCTGGGTGAGCACGCCGGCGTCGGTCATCACCGCCCGGGTGAGCTCCACATAGTCCCCCGACTCCAGCGGGGAGGTGAGGGCAATGCGGGAATCGCCCCCCAGCAGGGGCAGGGCGAACATGAGCCCGGTGAAGAACTGGCTGGACACGTTCCCCGGCAGGCGGTACTCCCCCGGCTCCAGCAGGCCCCGGACGGTGAGGGTGTCCCCCTTCTGCTCGTAGGAGATGCCCTTCTCGTCAAAGAGGTCGAAGTAGGGCTTTAGGGGCCGCTCCATCAGCCGGCCGCGGCCGGTGAACACCCCTCCGCCCCGGACGGCCAGGGCCACCGGGATGAGGAAGCGCAGAGTGGAGCCCGACTCGCCGCAGTCCATCCGGGGAATGGCCATGCGCCGCATGGGGGACATCCGGCTGGCCCCCATGCCGGTGACGGTGAGGGTGCTCCCCTCCCAGTCAAACTGAGCGCCCAGCTCCTCCAGGCAGGCCACGGTGGCGTCCACGTCGGCGCAGCGGCCCACGTTGGACAGCACGCTCACCCCGTCGGCCAGGGCGGCGGCGATGATGCACCGGTGGGCCTGGGACTTGGAGGGCGGCGGGACGATGTGACCCTTCAGCAGGGTGGGTGTAATGGTGATATTCATGGTCATTCTCCTTTGTTGATCGTTCCGCCGCCTGCGGGCGGGGGGGATAGGGGACGCGCCATTTCTTTTCCCTCGTGGGAAAAGAAGTGGCAAAAGAAAAGCACGTTCAAGGGGCTGCCGCCCCTTGAAAAACCCCGCTGCCGGAACACAGGGGGTCAAATCCTGGCCGGCGGCGGGGTCCGGCGAACGAGCGGGACGCTGTAAGGGCAAGGGGCGTCCTTGGCCCCGAAGCCCGCCCTGCGCCCGCGAGAGAGGCGGGGCCCA
>CAVJBM010000100.1:0-5189 GCA_963647775.1 Anaerovibrio sp. | reverse complement strand
GTGGTCTCCATCTGGTCGTGGGACAGCAGGCCCAGGGCGTACAGCATCAGGTCGGACACCTCGTTGTTCTTGTCCACGAAGAGCACGACCTCGTCATACTTCTGGGGCCAGGCGCCGTAGATCAGGTCGTAATTGCCGGTGACCTGGTCGGAGATGAGCTGGCCATCCTCGCCGGGGAGCAGCTCGTCCCAGACCTCGAAGCTCTCGTACATGGCGCCGAAGGAGTTGAAGTAGCTGGAGTAGTCGCCGCCGTACATGGCCCCCATGGCCTCCTCCATCAGGCTCATGACGTCGCTCTTGACGATGTTGCCGTCCTCGTCCTTGTTGTAGATGTCAAAGCTGAAGTCATACCCGTAGCGGATGGTGGCCAGCTGGGCAATGGCGCTGCCGTCGCTCTCCAGCCACTGCTTGAAGGCAGCCAGGTCGTTGGTGACGGTCTCGGCGTTGAACATGGAGTCCAGCATGTCGTACATGACGGAGGCGGTGTAGATCTTGTCCGGGTCGTGCTCCGCGTCCTCGCCGTCCTTGTGGGTGCCCATGAAGGAGGTCAGCATGGAGGACATGTCCACGCTCTCCGCCTCGATGGTGATGGGGTAGCTGGTGAGAGTCTCCTGCTGCACCTGGGCGATGTAGGCGTTGATGCCGGAGGACAGGGCCAGGATGAGGGCGATGCCGATGATGCCGATGGACCCGGCGAAGCTGGTTAGCAGGGTGCGGCCCTTTTTGGTCATCAGGTTGTTCAGGGAGAGGGACAGGGCCGTGCCGAAGGACATGGAGGTCTTTTTGCCGCTGCGGGCCTTCCTGCCGGTGACGGCGGGGGCGGCGGTCTCGCTGCGGTAGGGGTCGGAATCGTCGATGACCCGACCGTCCTTCAGCCTGATGATGCGGGTGGAGTACTGCTCCGCCAGCTCCGGGTTGTGGGTGACCATGATGACCAGCCGGTCCTTGGCCACCTCCCGCAGCAGCTCCATCACCTGCACGGAGGTCTCGCTGTCCAGGGCGCCGGTGGGCTCGTCCGCCAGGAGGATGTCCGGGTCGTTGATGAGGGCCCGGGCGATGGCCACCCGCTGCATCTGGCCGCCGGACATCTGGCTGGGCTTTTTGCTCAGCTGATCGCCCAGGCCCACCTTCTCCAGGGCCTCCCTGGCCCGGCGGCGGCGCTCCGCCTTGGACACCCCCGCCAGGGTCAGGGCCAGCTCCACGTTGGCCAGCACCGACTGGTGGGGAATGAGGTTGTAGCTCTGGAACACGAAGCCCACCGAGTGGTTGCGGTAGGCGTCCCAGTCGCTGTCCTTGTACTCCCTGGTGGAGCGGCCGTTGATGATAAGGTCGCCGCTGGTGTAGCGGTCCAGCCCGCCGATGATGTTCAGCGTGGTGGTCTTGCCGCAGCCGGAGGGGCCGAGAATGGAGACGAACTCGTTTTCCCGGAACTCCAGGTCGATGCCCCGCAGGGCCTCCACCGTGTTGTCCCCCACGGTGTACGACTTGTGGATATTGGATAGCTTCAGCATGGGTCAGGCTCCTTTTCTGATGGCAGTTAGAAGTATCAAACTATAATAGACCCTTGTTGGGTCCATGTCAAGAAAGCGGAGGCAGAATTTACGAATCGTTCAAAATTGAAATAACCGGCGGGCACCCTTTCGGGTGTCCGCCGGTTTGAACTGATCAGTGCCGCTTCCGCCCGGAGAGGGCGAAGCCCAGGAAGGTGCCGCACAGGCCGCCGATGATGTGGGTCAGCTGGGAGACGTTGTCCTGCTTGGTGATGGCGTCCCACAGTTCGCCGCCAAGGTAGAAGATGGCCACCAGAATCAGGGTCACGGGGATGACGCCGTTGCGCACCCCGCCGAAGGAGGACAGCAGGATCATCATGAACACGATGCCCGAGGCCCCCAGCAGGGCGGTGCCGGGGAAGAAGATGAACTGCACCAGGCCGGAGATGAAGGCGGTGAGCAGGATGGCCCACAGCACGTTCCAGCTGCCGAAGCGCTCCTCCAGATTGGGGCCCAGCACCAGGATGAGCACGATGTTGCCGATATAGTGGGAGAAGCCGCTGTGCCCCAGCACGTGGCCGAAGAAGCGGAAGAAGGCCAGCGGGTCGCTGAGGGAGCAGCGGTACACCGAGAACAGGTGGACCGTGGTCCAGCCGTTGGTGATGGGGTCCAGCAGCAGGGCGATGAGGGCCAGCAGGGAGAAGGTCAGCGCCACCGGGGCGTTGTAGGAGATCTTGATGGTAGGATGTTTCATGGGGTCACCTCAAAAAGTTGAAAATACCTCTTTATTATCTGTTTTTTGCGCCGGCTTGTCAATCCGAAATGTTCCACAGCATGGGCTTGCCGTCCCGGTCCAGCAGAGGGGTGAGCCCGCCGGCATAGCCGTTCTGCACATACAGGTACTGCACGCCGGTGGCGGTGTCCAGCAGCACCCGGCAGTCCATGGAGAAGGAGCCCTGCTCCTGCACGATCTCAAACCGTTTTTCCTTTGCCATATGTGTCCTCTCCTTTATAAAATTGTCCATTATCCATGATCAATTGTCCCATGTCCTCCGGCAGGGGGGCCTCCAGCGCCAGGCGGGCCCCGGTGACGGGGTGGGTGAGTTCGATCTGCCACGAGTGGAGGGCGGGCCGGGGGATGAGGTCCCGGTCCTCGGTGCCGTAGAGGAAGTCCCCCGTCAGAGGGTGGCCGATGTGGGCCATGTGGACCCGGATCTGGTGGGTGCGGCCGGTGTCCAGCTCCAACTCCAGCAGGGCGCGGCCGCCGTGGACGGACAGCACCCGGTAGCGGGTGCGGGCGCGCTGCCCGCCGGGGCGCACCTCCCGGGCCATGAGGGAGCCCTCCACCGGGGCGATGGGCGCGTCGATGACGCCCTCCGCCGGGTCGGGACAGCCCTCGCACACCGCCAGGTAGCGGCGGATAAAATCCCCGGTGTGCAGCTGATTTTTCAGCCGCTCCTGCCCGTAGGGGTGCTTGGCCACCGCCAGCAGGCCGGAGGTCCCCTTGTCCAGCCGGTGGACGGGGTGGAAGCCCGCGGCCTCCCCCGCCGCCCGCCAGCGGCCCATGAGGTAGTTGCCCACGGTGTCGTCAAAATGGCCGTGGCTGGGGTGGACCAGCATCCCGGGGGCCTTGTTCACCACCGCCAGGTCGGCGTCCTCGTACACCACGTCCAGAGGGCCGATGGCCGGCTCCGGCTGGGGGGCGTCCTCCGGGTCGCTGAGGCGGACGGCCAGCACCTGCCCCGCCCGGACCCTGGCCCGGACGGTGACCCGGGCCCCGTCCAGGGCGATGCCGTCCTCCAGCCACTTGATCCGCCGCAGCACCGTGCCGGACAGGCCCAGCTCCCGCCGCAGCAGGGCGTTCACGTCCCGCCCGTCCTGCTCCGGCCCGATATGCAGTTGGAGATAGCGCGCCTCCATAGGCTCCCTCCGTTCCGTCTGAGTATACCACAGCGGGCTTTGGGGCGCAAGGGAGTGCACAATTTGAAAGACGGGCTGAAATTTGGCGGTTTTCGGGGGCGGAAAGCGGACGATTTTGAAGAAAATTCACGATTTTTGCAAGTTTGAAGATTTGATGTTGCAAAAACGCCGTCGGCGATGTATAATCACGCCATATTGAGTTTAACCATTCTGTGCGCGAAAGGAAGTCTGTTGTATGTCATTGAAAAACGCTTATCTGGTCTCCGTCATGGACGGTCTGAAGGTGCGCAACGCCCACGAGCCGGAATTCCTCCAGGCCGTGGAGGAGGTGCTGGAGTCCCTGGAGCCGGTGATCGAGGCCGACCCCCGCTACGAGCAGCAGGACGTCATCGGCCGCCTGGTGGAGCCGGAGCGGGCTGTCCTCTTCCGCGTCGCCTGGGTGGACGACGCCGGCAAGGTGCAGGTGAACCGCGGCTACCGGGTGCAGTTCAACTCCGCCATCGGCCCCTACAAGGGCGGCCTGCGGTTCCACCCCTCCGTGAACCTGTCCATCATCAAGTTCCTGGGCTTTGAGCAGATCTTCAAGAACTCCCTCACCACCCTGCCCATGGGCGGCGGCAAGGGCGGCTCCGACTTCGACCCCAAGGGCAAGAGCGACGGCGAGATCATGCGCTTCTGCCAGTCCTTTATGAACGAGCTCTACCGCCACATCGGCCCGGACACCGACGTGCCCGCCGGCGACATCGGCGTGGGCGGCCGGGAGATCGGCTTCCTCTTCGGCCAGTACAAGAAGCTGCGCAACGAGTGGACCGGCGTGCTCACCGGCAAGGGCATCAGCTACGGCGGCTCCCTGGCCCGGACGGAGGCCACCGGCTTCGGCCTGTGCTACTTCGCCAACGCCCAGCTGAAGGACAACGGCAAGTCCTTCGAGGGCAAGAGGGTGGTGGTCTCCGGCGCCGGCAACGTGGCCATCTACGCCAACCAGAAGTGCACTGAGCTGGGCGGCAAGGTGGTCGCCATGAGCGACTCCAACGGCTACATCGTGGACGAGAACGGCATCGACTACAAGGTCATGAAGGAGATCAAGGAGGTCAAGCGCGCCCGCATCAAGACCTACCTGGACTACGTCCCCTCCGCCAAATACGTGGAGGGCTGCAAGGGCATCTGGACCGTCCCCTGCGACATCGCCATGCCCTGCGCCACCCAGAACGAGCTGGACGGCGAGGCCGCCAAGACCCTCATCGCCAACGGCTGCATCGCCGTGTTCGAGGGCGCCAACATGCCCTGCACCCCCGAGGCCATCACCGCCGTGAAGTCCGCGGGTCTGCTGTTCAGCCCGGCCAAGGCGTCCAACGCCGGCGGCGTGGCCACCTCCGGCCTGGAGATGAGCCAGAACTCCGAGCGGCTGAGCTGGACCTTTGAAGAGGTGGATGCCAAGCTGAAGGGCATCATGGAGGGCATCTACGCCGCCTGCGCCGCCGCCGCGGAGAAGTACGGCATGAAGGGCGACATCCAGGCCGGCGCCAACATCGCCGGGTTCCTGAAGGTGGCCGACGCCATGCTGTGGCAGGGGATCTGCTGAGGAAATGAGTAAAAACGGCCCGCCGAGGTATCGGCGGGCCGTTTTGCGTCGGACACCTTCCCGCCGCGGGTGCGGCGCGCGAGTATTTTTCCGGCGGGAAAATCTCGGCGCAAGGGCGAATTCATTTCGCCCGCGCAGGTGGAATAAAACGGGGTCCCCGCAAAGCCTGCTTTGCGGGGCGGCCGACGCGATGCTGT
>CAVJBM010000099.1:0-12346 GCA_963647775.1 Anaerovibrio sp. | reverse complement strand
CAATGAGAACTCCACACGCACCTTTTTCGAGTCGATTTCTCCCTTGGAAAGAAGGGCCACCGTCTCCACATGGGCGGTGCGGGGGAAGAGGTCCACGGCCTCGGCCCAGCGGAGGGCATAGCCCAGGGCGGCAAAGCGTGCCGCGTCCCGCCCCAGGGTGGCCGGGTCGCAGGAGACGTACACCACCCGCGCCGGACCCATGCGGGCGATGGTCTCCACCACGTCGGCGGCCAGGCCCTTCCGGGGCGGGTCCACCACCACCACGTGGGGCCGCAGGCCCTCCGCTTCCAGCCGGGCGGCCAGATGGGAGGCGTCCCCGCATTCGAAGCGCGTTTTATCTGCCAGCCCATTGCGCCGGGCGTTATCCCTGGCGTCCTCGATGGCCCGGGGCACGATCTCCACGCCGATGACCTGCCCGGCGTGCTCCGCCAGCGTAAGGCTGATGGTGCCGATGCCGCAGTACAGGTCGGCCACCGTCTCCGCCCCCGTGAGACCGGCGAACTCCACCGCCCGGCGGTAGAGCACCTCGGTCTGGGCCCGGTTGATCTGGAAGAAGGAGGGCACCGACAGGCGGAACACATGGCCGCAGAGGGTCTCCTCCAGCCAGTCCCGGCCCCAGAGGGTGCGGTACTCCGTGCCCAGGATCACGTTGGTTTTCTTTTTGTTGATGCTGAGCACCACCCCCGCCAGGGCAGGGACGGCGGCGCGGAGGGCGGCGATGAGCTCCTCACCGTGGGGGATGCTGTCCCCGTTGATCACCAGACAGCACAGGGCTTCCCCGGCCCGGTTGGTGCGCAGATAGAGGTGCCGCAGCAGGCCCTTTCCCGTGCGCTCGTCGTAGGCGGAGACGCGGAAGGCCGCCATCCAGTCCTTCACCGCCCGGCGGGCGGCGGTGTCCGCCGCCGGCTGGAGCAGGCAGTCCTCAATGTCGATGACCCGGTGGCTGCCCCCCTGATAGTAGCCGATGCCGCCGGGGCCCACGGGGAACTGGACCTTGTTGCGGTAGCGCTCCGTGTCCGCCGCGCCGTGGATGACCTCCACCGTCACCTCCGCCCCGCCGATGCGGGTGAGGGCATCCTGCACCCGCTGGCGCTTGGCCTCCAGCTCCTCGGCGTAGGTCATGTGGCGGAACTGGCAGCCGCCGCATTGGCGGTAGTAGGGACAGTCCGGCTCCTGCCGGGCGGGGGAGGTGGTCAGGAGCCTGTCCGCATGGGCCCAGGCGGCGGAGCGGCCCACGTGCTCCACGGTGAACTCCGCCTCCTCCCCCCGGAGGGCGCCCTTAACGAACACCGCCATGCCCTCCGCCCGGGCCACGCCGTCCCCGTCGGTGGAGTAGCCGGTGATGACCGCCCTGTATGTGCTTCCTTCCCGCAGCGCCATAAAATGCCCCGCCTTTCGCTGATTTACCCTTCATTTTACCGCATCGGACGGAGAAAAGCAACAGGGGCCGCCGGCCACAATTTCGGAACAGAACGTTCACAATTTCTTGATAGATTTCGCGCCCGCCCTCTGGTAACATGAACGCAGAAACCGATAGGAGGTCAGCCCATGAACGTCATCAACTTTCTGACGCCCAAGAGCCAGGTGGCCTGGGTCTACGCGGACGTCACGGTCCGCCAGGGTCTGGAGAAGCTGCGGGCCCGGGGCTATACCGCCATCCCCGTGCTGGACCGGGAGGGCCTGTACATCGGCACGGTCAGCGAGGGGGATTTCCTCTGGCACATGCTGGACAGCAACGACAACAGCCTCCGCACGGCGGAGCAGCTGCCCCTGCGCTCGGTGATGCGGGAGGGGTTCAACCCGCCGGTGAGCGTCCGGGTGACCATGGAGGAGCTGCTGGAGCGGGCCATGAGCCAGAGCTTCGTCCCCGTGGTGGACGACCGGGGGGCCTTTATGGGCATCGTCACCCGGCAGACCATCCTCCGCCGGCTGGCTGAGGCCCGGGACGAGCTGCCCACCGCCCGCCGCCGTCAGCTGGCGATGTCCGCCGCCGCAATGTGAGAACAAAAACGCGAAGCCCCTCCCGGCCGCAGGCCGGGAGGGGCTTATTTTATTGGTTCCCCTGCTGCTTGTGGAGCTTGTGCAGCTCCTTCTTCCGCCGGTTGGAGAAGCGGTCCTCCTCGCTGTACACGCAGCCGCAGTACTTCTGCATGTACAGCCCCAGGGCCCGGGCCTCCTCCTGCCCCGCCTTGAAATGGGGCCGGAAATCGTAGGGCACGAACTCCACGCCGTACCGCGCGGCCATCTGCTCGCCCGCGGCGCAGATCAGCTCCCGGTTCTGGTAGGGGGAGATGAGCAGGGTGGTGGAGAAGCGGTCAAAGCCGTGCCCGGCGGCATAGCGGGCGGTGTCCTCCATGCGGCAGGCGTAGCAGTGGCCGCAGCGGTGGTCCGGATCGGCGGCCACGGCGGCGGTGAATTCCCGCAGGCCGTAGAAGTCGTGCTCCCGCAGGTCCAGGCCGATGCCGGCGGCATACTGCCGCAGGGTGTCCCGCCGGGCCTTGTACTCCAGGAAGGGGTGGATGTTGGGGTTGTACCAGTAGCCCACGGGCTCCTCCCCCTCGGCCCGCAGGGCCTTGACGCAGGCCACGGAGCAGGGGGCGCAGCAGATGTGCAGCAGCAGCGCCATATCAGGACTTCCCGCGCATCTTGGCCTTCATGCGCTGCTCGTGGTTGAGGATGCGCTTGCGCAGGCGGAGGTTCTTGGGGGTGACCTCCAGCAGCTCGTCGTCCGCCAGGAACTCCAGGCACTGCTCCAGGCTGAGGGTGCGGGGGGTGACCAGGCGCAGGGCCTCGTCCGAGCCGGCGGCCCGCATGTTGGTCAGCTGCTTGCGCTTGCAGACGTTGACGGTGATGTCCTCCATCTTGGGGCACACGCCCACCACCATGCCCTCGTACACGGGCACGCCGGGGCCGATGAACAGGGCGCCCCGCTCCTGGGCGGCAAAGAGGCCGTAGGCTACGGACTCGCCCGTCTCGTGGGCCACCAGAGAGCCGGTGTTCCGGCGGGTGACCTCCCCCTTGAAGGGGGCGTACTTCTCGAACACGGAGGCCATGATGCCCTCGCCCTTGGTGTCGGTGAGGAACTCGTTGCGGTAGCCGAACAGGCCCCGGGAGGGCACCAGGAACTCCAGCTTGGTGCGGCTGCCCATGGGGGTCATGGACACGAACTCGCCCTTGCGGGAGCCCAGCTTTTCCATCACGGAGCCCACGCAGTCCGCGGGCACGTCGGCCACCAGCCGCTCGATGGGCTCGCAGCGGACGCCGTCGATGGTCTGGTACAGCACCCGGGGGGGAGAGACCTGGAACTCATAGCCCTCCCGGCGCATGGTCTCGATGAGGATGGACAGGGACATCTCGCCCCGGCCGGCCACGTTGAAGGAGTCGGTGCTGTCCTCCATCTCCGTGACCCGGAGGGACACGTCCTTCAGGGTCTCGCGGAACAGCCGCTCCCGCAGCTGGCGGGAGGTGACGAACTTGCCCTCCTTGCCGGCAAAGGGGGAGTCGTTGACGGAGAAGGTCATCTCCAGGGTGGGGGCGGAGATCTTCACGAACTCGATGGGCTCTATGGCCGCAGGGGCACAGATGGTGTCGCCGATGGTGATGTCGCCGATGCCGCTCATGGCGATGATCTCGCCGGCGCCGGCCTCGGTGACAGGGACCCGGGCCAGGCCGTCAAAGGTGTACAGGCTGGTGGCCTTGGCCTTGCGGGCGGGCTGGTCGGGGGTGTGGTAGTTGCACACGGCGATCTCCTGGTTCTGCTTGACCACGCCCCGCTCGATGCGGCCGATGGCGATGCGGCCCACGAACTCGTTGTAGTCGATGGAGGACACCAGCATCTGGAAGGGGGCCTCGGTGTCCGCCTCGGGGGCGGGGATATAGTTCAGGATGGTCTCGAACAGGGGGACCAGATCGGTGCCCGGCACGTCGGGGGAGTAGGAGGCGGTGCCCTGCCGGCCGGAACAGAACAGGGTGGGGGACTCGAACTGCTCGTCGGTGGCGTTCAGGTCCAGCAGCAGCTCCAGCACCTCGTCCATCACCTCGTGGATGCGCTGGTCGGGGCGGTCGATCTTGTTCACCACCACGATGACCCGGTGGCCCAGCTCCAGGGCCTTGGACAGGACGAAGCGGGTCTGGGGCATGGGGCCCT
This sequence comes from Anaerovibrio sp., assembly GCA_963647775.1. Lineage (GTDB taxonomy): Bacteria > Bacillota > Clostridia > Oscillospirales > Oscillospiraceae > Enterenecus. The sequence goes on along the minus strand of CAVJBM010000099.1, from coordinate 8,199 downwards.
CGGCGGCGTCCACCAGCAGGATGACGCCGTTGACCATCTTCAGGATGCGCTCCACCTCGCCGCCGAAGTCGGCGTGGCCCGGGGTGTCCACGATGTTGATCTTGGTGTCGCCGTACTGGATGGCGGTGTTCTTGGCCAGGATGGTGATGCCGCGCTCCCGCTCCAGATCGTTGGAGTCCATGACCCGGTCCACGGTGGCCTGGTTCTCCCGGTAGATGCCGCCCTGCTTGAGCATCTCATCCACCAGCGTGGTCTTGCCGTGGTCAACGTGGGCGATGATGGCGACGTTTCGCAAATGTTCGTTACGCATATTCTTTCTCCTAACTGCACGGCAAGACCACGGGGCCCCGCGGGAGCGGGGCGCGCGTCAGCGCGTACAAGTATTTACAGATGAGACCAGCATGATCCCCGTCCGGCAGGTCTGATATGGACAAAACAGGGTGCATGGTATATAATAACACTATATTATATCGCAGGATGACCGCGATTGCAACAGGTCCCGACCTGAAAATTCTGCCGGACGCCGACTTTTTGTGTGCCGGGCGACGGATGGAGGACACCATGGAAGAGAGAGAAAAGACGGCCGCCGAGGATCTGGTGCTGGAGCTGGAGCGGCGGAGCGGAGAACTCATGACCCTGGCGGAGGAGACCGCGGCGTCCATGGGGGAATACTACGACCGGATCGCCGCCCATGAGACGGAGGACGGCCAGGTGGAGGCCAGCGTGAACGCCCTGAAGGTCACGGCCAAGACCCTGGGCCGGGCCTCCCTCCGGGCGGGGGAACTCTACGACGAACTGGACGCCCGCTGGCACGACCAGCGGAGGTCCCGCAAGCAGCGGAAGGTGCTGCCCGCCGCCCCGGCCAACGGGGCCATCGACCTGACGGAGGAGCGGGGGGAGCACTTCGCCCGGGGGCTGAACATTTACAAGCTGCTGTGGATCTTTTTCATCGGCAGCTTTGCCGGCGTGGTGGTGGAGACCCTCTGGTGCCTGGTGCGCCACGGCTATCTGGAGAGCCGGGCGGGCCTGGTGTACGGGCCCTTCAACCTGCTGTACGGGGCGGGGGCGGCGGCCCTGTCCCTGTGCCTGTACCGCTACCGCAACCGGGGGAACTGGCTGTCCTTCCTGGGCGGCATGGTGGTGGGCAGCGCGGTGGAGTACGTCTGCTCCTGGGGGCAGGAGGTGCTGTTCGGCTCCCGCTCGTGGGATTACAGCAGCGTGCCCTTCAACCTGAACGGCCGCATCTGCCTGCTGTACTCCTTCTTCTGGGGCGTCCTGGGGGTGCTGTGGATCAAGGAGCTCTACCCGCGGATGGTCAAGTGGATCTTGAAGATCCCAAACCGGGCGGGGAAGATCCTCACCTGGGTGCTGGCGGCCTTCTTTGTGGTGAACGCGGTGGTGTCCCTCATCGCGGTGTACCGCTGGTCCCAGCGGGTGGACGGCGTGGCTGCCGCCAACGGCTTCTGGGCATTCATCGACAGCCGCTTCCCCAACGCCCGCATGGAGCGTATCTACGCGAATATGAAGTTCGGGCAGTAGGATCTTCCACGGCCAGAGGGCGCGGGGCGGCGGGCCGCTCCGCGTCCCCTGCGGATTTTCATTGACAGACGGGCCCGCATTGAGTACAATAGCACCGTGCCCGCCCGGGATCTGATATCTGCGTCTGTAGCTCAGCAGGATAGAGCGTCCGCCTCCTAAGCGGAAGGCCAGCGGTTCGAATCCGCTCAGGCGTACCAAAGCGATGGCCCTTTGCCGAAGACAAAGGGCCATCGCTTTGAATTTCCCCGGCAGGACCTCAAGTACATCTTGCAAGAGGAAACGCGGGGTGCTATAATACGTCCAAAGACCGCCGCCGGGAGCGGCGTTTTGGCGGCACCGAGGTTAGACTTGGCTAACTGAGCCGGGCGGAGACACAGCACTGCCAGGCAGTCCGGGGGCGGGGCAGAGGTCCCCGCCGCCCCGCGCGGAGGACGGAGGAATGACGATATGGACGAGAAGATCACCCTCTCCGGCGTGCCGGAGACCATGCTGCAGACCATTTACGCCCGGGCGAAGGAGAGCCGCACCCGGGGCGCCATCCGGGACAAAAAGGCGGAGGAGGTGACCGCCCGGCTGGACTACGACTTCTCCCTGGCGGACCGGGACAGGGCGATGCACGACGGCGTCATCGCCCGCACCATCGTGCTGGACCGGCTGGTGGGGGCCTGGCTGGCGGCCCACCCCGGCGCGGCGGTGGTGAACATCGCCTGCGGGCTGGACACCCGCTGCTACCGCATGGAGGGCTTCTCCCACTGGTACAATCTCGACCTGCCGGAGACCATGGCCGTGCGGGCGCGGCTCCTGCCGGAGGAGGGCGCCGTCTCCCAGATTGCCATGTCCGCCATGGACGACTGGGGCGGCGAGATCAAGGAGACGGACGCGCCGGCGCTGGTGATTATCGAGGGGCTGACCATGTACCTGACGGAGGAGGACGTGAAGCGTATTTTCGCCGTCATTGCCGGCCGGTTCGGCCGGGTCACGGTGCTGGCGGAGGTCATGAACCCCATGGTGGTGAAGCGCTTCAAGGAGAAGTCCATTGAGGGCAGCGGCGCGAAATTCACCTGGGGCGTAAAGGACGGAAGGGCCCTGGCGGCCCTGCTGCCCGGCTTCCGCTTTGTGGAGGAGCACAGCCTGACCGAGGGCATGGCGGCCTTCGCGCCGGTCTATAAGCTGCTGGACAAGCTGCCCGCCGTGCGGAGCATCTCCAACCGCATCGTGGTGCTGGAGCATAAGGGAGGAGCGGAACAATGACTGTACTGTGGACGATCCTGGAGGGCCTGGGCCTGGGGGCCCTGCTGGTGCTGGTGTGCGCCTTCGGCATCCGTAAGGGCGCGGTGGGGATGGTGCACCTCTACACCGCCGAGGTGCAGGCGCGCTGCGTGCAGCTGGGGCTGACCACGGCGGAAAAGATCCGCCGGAACAGCCTGATCTTCAAGGCGGTGTGCATGCCCGGCTACATCGCCTATGTGCTGGTGTTCGTGTACGCCGTCAACGGCGCCCGGGGCTTTGTCAGCGGCTTCTGGCAGCTGCTGGTCATCCTGTCGGTGATGAACCTCATCGACCGCTTCCTGGTGGACGGCTACTGGGTGGGCTGCACGAGGGCGTGGGTCATCCCCGGCACCGAGGACCTGCGGCCCTACATCCCCGCCGAGGCCAAGCGGAAAAAGTGGCTGTTCGGCACGGTGGGCATGGCGGTGATCTCCGCCGCCCTGTCGGGCATCATGCTGATTTTTATTCACTGAGAGGGCGGAGCGATGTTCTGGGACAGGGTGGCGTGGGCCTATGACATCTTTGCCGATGTCATCAACCGAAGAGCCAACAAAAAGCTGTGCGCCGTGACGGCGGGGCTGCTCTCCCCGGGGGACGCGGTGCTGGAGTGCGCCTGCGGCACGGGGATGCTCACGGCGGCCATGGCCCCCCGGTGCAAAAGCCTGACCGCCACAGACTTCTCCGCCAACATGCTGGCGCGGGCGGAGAAAAAGTGCGCAAAATTCGGCAACGTGCGCTTTGAGCAGGCGGACATCCTGCACCTGCCCTACCCCGACGGGCGCTTTGACGCGGCGGTGGCCGCCAACGTGATCCACCTGCTGGACGAGCCGGGCCGCGCCCTGGCGGAGCTGCGCCGGGTGTGCCGCCCCGGCGGCCTGCTCGTCATCCCCACCTACATGGGGCGGACGGACAAGGGCCGGACCAACGGCGTGTCGGGCGCCATCGACCGGGCGGGGGCGGACTTCAAGCGGGAGTTCACCCCGGAGAGCTACCGGCAGTTCTTCGCGGAGGCGGGGTACACCGACGTGACCTACACCCTGTGCGAGGGCGTCATCCCCTGCGCGGCGGCGGCCATCCGCCTGCCCTGACGGGGCGTAAAGTGAAGCAAAGATCCCCTCCGGCCAGGCCGGAGGGGATCTTCTTATCATTTATTTGTCCTCCCGCTGAGGGGCGAAGAAGTGCGCCTGGGCGTAGGCAAAGCGCCGGTTGAAGTTCTCCGCCGCCTGGACGCTCAGGGGCTCCTCCGGGCGCATCATGTCGAAGGCGTGGACGTCCGTGCGGTACACGTCCAGCTCCGCAGGGACGCCGGCGGCCCGCAGCCGCTCAAAGTAGCGGACGGTCTCGGCATAGAAGGGCTCGCCGTCCCCCACAAAGGAGCAGGCGGGGGGCAGGCGGCCGAAGTCCTCCAGCCGGGCGGGGGCGGCATAGGGGGAGAGGTCCGCCCGGTCCGTTCCCCGCAGGTAGAGCCGCCAGGCCAGGTGGTTGCGCCGGGTGTTCCAGACCTTGCCGTGGTTGTCCCGGGAGGACTCGGTGTCCCGGTCGTCCAGCATGGGGTAGAGGGGCATCTGGAAGGCCACGTTCACCGTGCCCTCGTCCCGGGCCTTGATGCAGACGGCCGCGCACAGGCCGCCGCCGGCGCTCTCCCCGCCCACGGCCAGCTGGTCGCTGCGCACGCCCAGGGCGGCGGCGTGCTCCTTCAGCCAGAGGAGGGCGGCATAGCAGTCCTCCAGGGCAGCGGGATAGGGGGCCCGGAGGGCCAGCCGGTACCCCGGCGCCAGCACCACCGCGCCAAAGCGCTTCACCAGGTCCACCGCCCGGGACATGTGGACCATCTCCTTCATGCCCACGATGTACCCGCCGCCGTGGAGCCACAGGACGCCCGCGGCGCGCTCCGGCGGGGTGAGGGGCGAGAGCACCAGCGCCGGGATGCCGCCGTGGGCCGTGGGGATGCGGACGTGCCGGACGCGGACGTCCGGGTCGGGCTTCATGGATCGCATGGCGTTCACCTCGCAGCGTTCGGGCTTGGAGTTCGGCGGAGCCGCGCCCGCCGCTTGACAGGGGGAACGGGGCCACCGTATAATGGCACGGAGAATAGGATCACGGGGGGATGGACATGGCGAAGAAAATGAAGCTGGCCGCGGCCCTGCTTCTGGCGGGCACGGTGCTCCTGACCGTGCTGTACCGGGTGACCGCCGCCGGGGCGCTGCTCCCGCTGGCCATCACCTGCGGGACCTTTGCGTACCATTTCGTCATGCGGCTGCTGGTGGGGCTCGTGTTCTCCCGCGCGATGCGCAACCGGGCGGACTGCGGGCGGCGGTGGTATCAGGTGGGCCGGCGGGAGATGGCGCTGTATGAGCGGCTGAAGGTGAAGCGGTGGAAGCGCGGTATGCCCACCTACGACCCCGCGCTGTTCGACCCCCGGCTCCACACCTGGGACGAGATCGCCCAGGCCATGTGCCAGGCGGAGCTGGTGCACGAGACCATCGCCGTGCTGAGCCTTCTGCCCATCGCGGCGGGGGTGTGGTTCGGGGCGTACCCCGTGTTCATCGTGACGTCCCTGCTGGCCGCCGGGTGCGACCTGATGTTCGTGATGATGCAGCGGTACAACCGCCAGCGGATCATGAGGCTGCGCCGGCGCGAACGGGCCGCCGCCAGACCGGCCGGATAGACCCGCGAATCATGCGGGCCGCCCGGTCAGAGGGCCGTCCCCCGCTTGGGCACGAAAAGGCGGCTCAGGTCCGCCCCCTCCAGTTCCAGCAGGCGGATCTTCTTCTGGATCCCGCCGGCATAGCCGGTGAGGCTGCCGCCGGCCCCTACCACCCGGTGGCAGGGGATGATGAGGGAGATCTCATTGTGCCCCACGGCGCCCCCCACCGCCTGGGCGGACATGCGGGCTGCGCCGTGCCTGGCCGCCAGCTGGCCGGCCAGGGCGCCGTAGGTGGTGGTCTGCCCGTAGGGGATGCGGAGCAGCAGGTCCCACACCTCCCGCTGGAAAGGCGACCCGATGGGGTGGAGGGGCGGGGTGAAGTCCGGCTCCCGGCCGCTGAAATACAGGTCCAGCCAGCGCTCCGCCGCCAGCAGGGCGGGCGTCTCGCCCTCCGTGTGCTCCGCCGCCAGGGTGAGGGCGAAATATTTCTGCCCGTCGAACCACAGGCCGGTCAGGCCGGCCTCGTCCGCCGCCAGCAGGATGCCCCCCAGGGGGGATTCATAGTGCCGCGTATAGATCATAAACTCACCTCATGGGCTCTTTTTGTTCTTATTAATGTAGCACAAATGTACGAGAAACGCAACCGCAAAATGCGCAGAGGGCGCGGAGTTCCGGGGAGGAACTCCGCGCCCGTTTGGTTTGTGCCGGTCAGTCCAGGCGGCCGTCGCCGCCCATGAGGTCGGTCAGCTCCCGGATGCGCTCCAGCGGGAAGGGCGGCTGGCACAGGGGGCGCATGGCGATGGACATCAGCTTCATGGGGTTGTCGTCCGCCGCCGTGCGGTTGGAGCCCAGCTTGCCGCAGCGCCGACAGCGGTGGATGACGGCCCACTCGCCGCCCCTGCGCACCCAGACGGCGATGGGCTCCATGATGCCGCCGCAGCCGGAGGGCCGGTCGCCGGGCTCCTCGTCCACATGGAGGCTGCACAGGCAGTTGGGGCAGTGGTTGCGGTGGCCGCTGCCGGCGTTTTCGGGGCCGCAGAGCCGGCCGCAGACCCTGCAGGTGAAGGTATTCGAAATACATTTGCATTGAATTCGGAATACCTTGCACTTTGTATGAGATTCTATATCAACGCTATAAAAGATGCAGCTAAAGGACTTATTCCAGGCATATCAAGAGAAGATATCCTGAATTTAATTCTGCCAGTGCCCTCGCCGAATTACCAAGCAAAGATTGTTGAGCGAGTAGCAGAAGTGACGAATATCCTCAGTGCAATAGAAAAGAGCCTCAGTTGAGGCTCTTTTCTATTGAAGATATAGTTGAAAATGCAGCATCTATTGTAGCAACAATTCGTTCTTGTTCAGAGTATGGCGGTATCGGGATAAGCATTTCTTTCAGCGTGAACGGCTTAAGTTCTTTCTGATTAGTAGATCCTTCGCCTTCCTTTTCGAGCTCACTTTGGTTGGCTTTCATGAAAGCATACACATAAATCGATTGAATGCTATGGGCTGCACGGATAACAGTCACATGGGAATCAGGTACTATAGGCAGGCCGAGGTGATTGTCGGTCGCGCAATAGATGCCGACGCGCCCCAATGTACCCGTGCCCGTGGAGTTAACAACCACATCACCATCCTGCATATATTCGTCGGCTGGATATCTGCTTAGAGTGTCCTCATCCAGATATAACGCCAGCCCGACATCAATGCCATTATATTTGGTGTTGCATTTTTGAGCGAAAACAAGTGTGCCGCTTCTCTCGGTGTATTTAGGAGATTTTCCACGGCGAATTTCCTTGCTACAGCAGTTCTCCAAGCGTACCCATTCCCATGTATCAGGGATATCAAATGGGATTTCTTCGTCAATACAACGCACATCATCCCCGATCTTCTCATAATAAGAGTTATCCTCACCACGGAAGATGACGGATTCCTTCTTGTCACGTTTGATTATGCCCTGCTTGATGAGTTCTTCTTTTTCTGCTCTGATGCGTTCTAACAGGACGGAAGCAGGCTCGTCAGCAGGGTTCTGCGGCACAAGCTGGCCGCGAATGGCGAGATCGAGGATTTTGGATTTTGCTTTTACGATTAGGGTAAAAATAATGCAAATTATCGCCATATGACAAGAGGGAGTGAAGCACCGCAAGTGCTTCACTCCCTCTTTCATAGTCATTCTTTTTTCTGCGATCCGTTCAGGCTGGTCCAGTGCTGGCGCAGCAGCCTTTCTGCTTCTCTGCGAAAGGAATTTTGGAACATGACAGCCATAACCAATGCGCTAAGCACTGCAGCCACAGGCTCCAGCCAGGGATATGCGGTCCAAAGCTGTTCTCCCCAGCAAACAAGCGGAACACCAATAAGCAGCACAAACAGCAAAACAATGATAACAACGCCGGACCTGCCGGAGCCTTCACGTATTTTGATTTTGGCCCGTATCTGTCGAAGCGCACGAGCTCGGATCTCCCGGATGTTTCTGGACGAACACTGTTTGTCCTGCGCGACGGATTCAGTGGACTCGCCATTGATGACCGTGCGGAACAGGATCTCCCGCTGCAGCTCGGTCAGCGCATGCAGGGCGTCATAGATTTGGGTGTCCAAATACATGTAGGGATCTTCGTCAGAACCCTCCGGCAGATACTTGCTGCGGTCGAACCAACGCCTGTCGTTGTAAATCGCGTTGCGTACTTCCTCCGGCAGGAACGCTTCCGGATTGTAAGATTGGGGCTGCTTTATATCCACATCCTCCAGAG
>CAVJBM010000098.1:0-9318 GCA_963647775.1 Anaerovibrio sp. | reverse complement strand
CAGGATGTTGGTGTGGAAGTACTTGCGGTTCAGGATGATGAGCAGCAGGATGCTGACGATGGTGGAGAAGAACACGGCGGGCAGGGACTCCAGCTTAAAGGCCAGGATGAGCACGGCGCAGCCGCCCAGCAGCACGATGATGGGGATGATGGAGCAGGCAAAGCTGGGCATGTCGTCCTCCGCGCGCACCTCGCCGCCCATGACGGAGTTGCCCTCCACGGGATCGTAGCCGATGCCGCGCTTGCGGGCGTCGTTGATCAGGTGGTTCAGGTAGAGCGCCAGCAGGATGAAGCCGACCACGCTGGCCACGATGCCCAGCAGGGGGGCGGAGTACACATCGGTGCCCAGAATGCCGGCCACGATCACGTTGCCGGAGCCCAGCGTGCCGGGAATGGAGGTCAGGGAAAAGGCAGTGGAGCCGGCCACGGCGGTCATGGCGATGTACCGGGGCAGGTTGGCGCTCTTCATCATGCCGAAGCACAGGGCGGGCATCAGGGCCAGGGGAGGCGCACCGGTCAGGCCGAAGAGAATGGAGACGATGAGGATGGCGTAGATGAAGTTCTTCTGCCCCAGGGCGCGGACGATGGTGGTGCCCATGCGGTCAGAGGCGCCGCAGGCGGACAGCGTCCCGCCGAAGGCCATGCCGCAGGAGAACAGCACGAAAAACGCGCCGAACATGCTGGTCATGCCGTTGAGGAAGGTGCCGAACATGTTTGCGGTGAAGCCTCCCGTGGCGATCAGCGCCACGATGCCGCCGGCGATCAGGCCGCTGACGATGGGGCCAAGACCCTTCACCGTCAGGAATACAAAGACAAAGATCGCGAACAGGATCACAATGAGCTGCAGAGCAGAGTTCATACAGTTTCTTACTTCCTTTCATAGCGTTCAGAATAAGAGGACTGGATGACACACATTTTGCAGGCCGATGCGGCCATCAGAGATCATTTTACAGAAACGCCGAGGGGTTATTTTCCTTGGTGGGCTTGCCGGGGGCGAAGCCGTGGGCGAACTCGAAGGCGGAGGTGGCGGTCATGCCGGGGAAGAGCTCCGTGAACTCGCCCATGGACCAGTCCTGCAGCTTGCCCTCGTAAGTCTCATAGGGCTTGGGGTTCACCGGGAAGGGCTCCCGGGCGGTGAGGGTGTCGTAGGGGTGGAAGAAGGTGATGGGCCCGGTCTCAAAGCTGTGGACCTTGGGCGCGCCGGTCATGATGTCCTGCCAGCAGTCGGTCCAGCTCTTGTAGTAGTCGCAGCGGATGGTGCGCCACCACTTCATGTGCCAGATCTTCCACACGCCGTTCTCCTTGATGAAGTCCACGCTGTAGCTGCCCCAGCACCAGAAGCCGTGGGGCACCTTGTTGGCGTCCACCTGGGTCTCAAAGCCGGGGGAGTGCCAGATGCCCCGGGCGGTCTGCCCGTCGCCGGCCACCTCGATGCAGGGGGTGGCCAGGGTGTGGATGAACATGGTGCCGATGGGCTCCTCCTTCATGACGGTGCCGAAGAGGTAGGTGATGGCCTCCGCCCCCACCCAGACGCCCCAGTCGGACACCTCCATGGAGACGTCGGGCATGGTCAGGGCGAACACCTCGGGCGTGCGGTACATGAGCAGGGGATTGTGGACCACCTCGTAGCGGGCCATGACCTTTTCGATCTCGTGGACCGCGCGCTCGCGTTCCAGGTCATGCTCCAGCTGCTCCACCTTTGCGGAGAGTTCTTCCAGGGTCATGATAATGCTCCTTTCACTTAATAGTCAAGGTAATTCGCTTTGACATGGCTGTACTTTTCCACCAGGGCGTCCCAGTTGGCGGGGAGCTCCACCTTCGTGCAGGAGGGGCCGCCGTGGTCGCCGCCGCCGGTGACGGCGCAGCCCCATTGGGCTCCCGCCACCACCACGAACATGTGGTCGTCGTTCCAGAAGCGGCGGGTGGAGTAGTCCCCGTACAGGGGCAGGTCCACGGGGATGCCGAACTCCATGGGATCGTGGTGGCTCTCCCGCATCCAGCGCAGGTTCCAGGCGTCGCCGGGCACCCGGTTGTACTCGATGACGTAGTTCAGGATGCGCTGCTGATCCCACCCCTCGGCGGCGAACATCCTGGCCAGCTGGGGGGAGAGGATGAACACCCCGCCGGTGAACCAGCCGAAGGTGCGCAGGTGGCACATGTCGTCCAGGATGCTCTGGACCGTGGGCGCGCCGCCCAGGCCGCCGCCCAGGGTCTGCACGTCCGCCGGCCAGAACATGGTGACGGCGGAGTCCTCCCGGGTGAAGCCGTAGCGGGTGTGGAGGGGCTCCCAGGGGCTCTCGGCCTCGTTCTCGGCGATGCACACGCCCATGCGGCCCACGGTGCCCATGGCGGACATGTCCTCCAGACCCTGGCGCACGCCGCCGATGTTCATGGTGATGTAGCTGAGGGCCCGGGGGATGGCGGTGTTGGGCTTGTAGTATGGGCTGAGGATGGCCCGGCCGCAGTGCATATGGATGTCCCGGGCCACCTTGCCGTTGACGAAGATAAAGGGCATCCAGTTGGCGTTGGAGCAGGTCCAGCCGGGCAGCTGGATGTTGGGGGCCAGCATCCCGCGGACGGCGGCGATGAGGATGGGCATGTAGGTGGGCAGGCAGCCGGCCATGACGGCGTTGACGGCCACCTTTTCCACCGTGGCGATGCCGTTCATGGGGGGGATGCGGCCCAGCACCGTGTCGGGGGCCAGGTCGGTGCCGGTGAGTATCTCGTCCACCGCCTCCCGGGTGGGGGGGACGATGGGCAGGCCGGTGGTCCAGCCCAGCTCGTAGAAGTGGTCGCACACCTCCTGCACCGTGCCGGTGAAGGTGTGGGTGGAGTAGTCCTGGTTCTTGACGGGGTGGGCCTCCTCCTCCGTCAGGGGGGCGGTGAGGCCGTCGATGATGTCCTGCAGGTGCTTTTCCACCTCCGGCGCCACCACCCGGTCCAGCAGGGCCCGGTCGATGACCCGCTCGCCGGACAGGTCGCCGAAGGCCATGGGCACGATGCGCAGGCCGGGCACCGCTTGGGAGGCCACGCCCCGCCGGGAGGAGGTGACAAAGGAATCGCAGATCAGGTCCACGGTGGGCTTGCCCTGCCGCTCGAAGAAGGCGGCGTTCTTGGCCAGGTACATGGAGCAGGAGCCGGCGTCGCCGTAGGCGGTGATGACGCCGTCGCAGCCCTGGGCCCACTGGGCGGCCTTGGCGGACCACTCGGGGTCGTCAATGATCTCGGTGATCTCCTTCAGGTACTGGAAGTGGGTGAAGCGGACGCCGGGGAAGCGTTCGGCCAGGCGGGCGGCCACCTCGTCCAGGATCTGGATGGCGTGGCCCTTGAAATGGGCGTACAGGCCGATGGTCTTGCCGGCCAGGGTGTCCAGCCGGGGGGAGAGGGGCCTGGGCTGCTGGGCCTCAGACGCGGCCCAGGGGCTCAAAACGGTATACTTCAACTTGGAGCGACCTCCTTTTTAATGGGACTGACAAAACGCAGTATCACGCAAATAAAGGGTAGCACGAAATTGTGCATGTCTACAACTACCGGAACGGGTAGTTTTTTGCGGGAACACAGCGAAATGTACTTGACGGCCGGGGAGAAATTGGGTACTATATACAAAAACGGGAGGTGGCGCGCGGTGGAGCTATCAGAATGTCTGGCGGAACTGGCCCGGCGGTGGTCGGACCGGACGGCCATGATCACGGACGGGGAGCAGATGACCTACCCGGTGCTGCTGCGGCGGGTGAACTCCGTGAGCCAGAACCTCCACGCCGGCGGCTGCGGCGCGGGGAGCCGGGTGCTGACGGTGTGCTACGGCAGCCAGGAGTACGTGGAGCTGCTGCTGGCCTGCGCCCAGCTGGGGGTGCACGTGATGCTCATGAGCATCCGGGCGGACCGGGAGGAGCTCCTGGACAGCATCCGCCGGACGGCCCCGGACTTCGTCTTTCTCCTGCCCGAGGTGATCCAGAGCCTGGGGGAGGACCTGCTGCGGGAGATCCCCCGGGAGCGGGTGGTGGTGTTCGGCCAGCTGGAGGGCTGCCGCTCCTACTCCCGGCTGACCATGAAGCGGACGGCGGGGCCCTTCCCGCCGGTGCCGGCGGAGACGGTGGCGGTGAGCTCCCTCTACGGCGGCACAGTCACCGACGTGCTCACCTACGGGGAGATGACCGGCTTTGCCGCCCGCCATCTGCGGGGGGCCGACGGGACCCGGGGGACCCTGCTGCTGTGCGTGCCCTACCTGTCGGTGCGCTACGCGCTGGAGGTGCTCTACGGCCTGGCCCGGGGGATGCGGCTGGTGCTCATCCTCCACGTGTCCCCCAAGAGCATCCTGCGCCTGACGGCCAAGTACCAGGTGACGGAGACGCTGATGACCCCCTCCCTGATCTCCGTGGTGGCCCGGGACGCCCAGTTCTTCCGGGGGGACCTGAAGAGCGTCCGGGTCCTGCGGCTGGGGCTGGCCTATCTGGACGTGGGGGCCATCGCCAGCGTCCGGGCCCTCTTTTCGCCGGAGTGCGTCATCGTCAAGCACTTCCGGGAGTGCCGGCCCGCTGCCCGCCTGACCCTGCCCGCGGGCGAGCTGGACACCGAGGGGGACGTGCTGCGGATGCGGGTGAACTCCGTGGGCCGGGCGGTGGAGGGGGCCTGCGTCCGCGCCCTGGACGAGGCCGGCCGGGTGCTGGAGCCGGATCAGTGGGGCGCCCTCCACGTCCGCTGGCCCGGGGAGCCGGAGGGGACGTTCCACAGCCTGGACACCGTGGGCCGCGTGGACCGGGCGGGGGACATCTACCTGAGCTACCGCAGCCTGCCGGAGTACCTGGAGCTGCCCCGGGGGGTGAAGCGGGCCATGGTGGGGGACCCCGGCCGGGACCGGGACCAGCTGCGGCACTGCAACATCTCCCTGGACATCTTCGACGAGATGCTGGAGGATTTCTCCCTGGCGGAGTGCGAGCCCAGCATCCCCATCGTCCGGGCCCGGCTGGCGGAGTTCATCCTCACCCGCAGCAGGGCCCAGCTGGACGCCATCGCCATCGTGTTCCCCCTCCAGGGGGCCAACCTGAAGCTGAACACCGGGGACGTGATGGGGGAGCTGGCCTCCACCGCCCTGGCCCGCATCCCGGACCGCTTCTACGTCCACACGCCGGAGGGGGTGCGGGAGGCGGCCTGCGGCTCCCCCCTGTTCCCCGACGGGCTCACCGTGTGGTACTACCCCCTGCACACGGTGCGGGGCCGGCTCATCGGGGAGGTGTACTTCGGCCTGCGGCAGGACGGGTTGGATGACGAGCGGAAGCTGCACCTCTACGCCGCGGTGCGCCACCTGCGCTCCTGCCTGACCAGCGTGGAGCGGCGCATCCAGTCGGAGACCATGCTGGACCTGATGAAGGCCGCCCTGGACCTGGTGAGCGACGGCGTGGGCATCAGCGACATCGGCTTCAGCCCCGCCCTGCTGTACAGCAACCGCCCGTCGGCGGAGCTCATCGCCCGGGGCAAGACCGACCGGGCCTTCGGCGAACTGCTGGAGCGGAGCCAGACCCAGAACATGAACCACCTGCGCTACGGCTGCCGGGACAGGAGCTCCAGCTCCTACTACTACCCCGGGGCGGACGGGCGCAACATCTGGGTCAGCTACGCGGCCCAGCGGGTGCGGGTGGGGCACGAGGATTACGCCGTGTGCATCAGCAACGCCCGCCGGGACGAGAACTGGACGGCGGAGCATCTCCGGGGCCTGCTCACCGACCGGGAGATCGCCGTGCTGGAGGTCATCAGCGCCGGCCTGGGCAATCAGGAGGCCGCCGAACGTCTGAACGTCAGCGAAAATACGGTGAAGTACCACCTGTCCCACATCTACGCCAAGCTGGGCGTGAAAAACCGGGCGGAGCTGCTGAGCAGCACCTATCTGAACCGGCGGTGAACAGAAAAAGCCCGTGGGCTGCGGATGCAGCCCACGGGCTTCTTGGCGGGATATTCCGATTCATTCATAGGCCCGCAGCAGGCGCAGGGCGAAGCGCTCCACCTGCTCGGCCAGGTCGTAGCTGTAGTCGGTGGTGCACCAGTGGTAGATGAGGCCGCGCACGGCGATCATCAGGTAGGCGGCGATCTCCTCCGCCGTGTCCTCCCCCTTCAGCTCCCCCCGGGCCAGGCCGAAGCGGATGGCGTGGATGAGGGTGTCCAGCATACCGTGGTCGTAGGAGCGGTTGAAGAAGGGGTTGTCCGGATTGTACAGCAGGCGGGTCATTTTCCGGTCGGTGAGGGTGTCGTTGTAATAGGCGTAGGCCCGGAAGAAGGCCATGATCCGGCCGTGGGCCGTGGGCTGGACCAGGGTGGGGGAGACGGTGTCGAGAAAGTACTGGTCGGCAATGCGGTACGTCTCATAAAAGACCTCCATCTTGGTGCTGTAGTACTTGTAAAAGGTGCCGATGGACACCTCCGCCCGGGATACGATCTCCCGCACGGTGATCTCCTCAAAGTCCTTCTCCCGCAGGAGGGAGACTGCGGCCTCGAACAGACGGTCCTTGGTCTGCTCCGCCTGAAGCTGGCGCCGGTTTTTGCCGGACTCCACGGGGCATACCTCCTTTCGGGAACTGTTTTCTTTATTATACGGTATATCCGCCCCGGTTGCAAGGGGAACGGCGGGCTCCGGCGGGGATTTCGGCGGGGAAACGCGCAAAAAATGCTTGCAATTCCCCGGCGGGCAGGGTATACTGTCACTATCTTTCGAAGCGAGGCGGCAGAAATGGTATCCGTGTGCATCCGCAGCTTTACCCTGTCCTTTGGCTGGGCCCGATTTATCGGGGCCGGCAATTTTGGCGTGGAGCGGCAGCGGGTGTGAAACGGGGCCCCGGGGGACCGGGGCAGTCAGTTAAGGCCGATCGCAGATGCTCATTGACACGCCGCTGTCAATGGGCGTTTATTTTTTCTCGGAAAGGATGAAAGAATCATGGTCATCGTCATGAAGCCCGGCACGGGGCTGGACAAAATACAGGCTCTGGCCGCCCAGCTGGAGCGCGAGTACAGCGTGAAGGTGGGGGTCACCAACGGCGTGGGCTGCTCCATTCTCGGCCTGGTGGGGGACACCACCCACATCGACATGGACAAGCTGTCCCTCAACGCCGATGTGGAGCGGGTCATGCGGGTGCAGGAGCCCTATAAGAAGGCCAACCGCAAGTTCCACCCGGAGGACACCGTGGTGGACGTGGGGGGCGTCCAGGTGGGCGGCGGGACCTTTACGGTCATCGCCGGGCCCTGCTCGGTGGAGAGCCGGGAGCAGCTCACCGGAATTGCCGAGGACGTGAAGGCCGCCGGGGCCAGGCTGCTCCGGGGCGGCGCGTTCAAGCCCCGCACCTCCCCCTACTCCTTCCAGGGCATGGGGGTGGACGGGCTGGAGCTGCTGCTGGAGGCCAAGAAGGCCACCGGCCTGCCCGTGGTCACCGAGCTGATGAGTCCCAAGTACTGCCAGCTCTTTGAGGAGACGGTGGACCTGGTGCAGATCGGCGCCCGGAACATGCAGAACTTCGACCTGCTGAAGGAGGTGGGCAAGATGTCCAAGCCCATCCTGCTGAAGCGGGGCCTGGCCAACACCTACGAGGAGTGGATCATGTCCGCGGAGTACATCATGGCCGCGGGCAACGAGAACGTCATCCTCTGCGAGCGGGGGGTGCGCACCTTCGAGACCTACACCCGCAACACCCTGGACCTGTCCGCCATCCCCGCCGTCCGGGAGATGAGCCACCTGCCCATCATCGTGGACCCCTCCCACGCGGCGGGCATGTACCGCATGGTGGAGCCCCTGGCCATGGCGGCCTGCGCCGTGGGGGCCGACGGGCTGATGATCGAGGTCCACAACGATCCCCCCCACGCCAAGTGCGACGGGCAGCAGTCCCTCACGCCGGAGAAGTTCCGCCACCTCATGGGCCGGCTGGCCCCTCTGGCGGAGCTGATGGGCAGGACCCTGTAAGGGAGCGGCCTATGACGAGCCTGAACGTGCCGCTGCCCGGGCGGGAGTACGACATCCTCATCGGGCGCGGCCTGCTGGACCGGGCGGGGGAGCACCTCCGGGCCGTCCTGCCCCGGGCGCAGCGGGTCTTTGTGGTGACGGACAGCACCGTGGCCCCCCTGTATCTGGAGCGGGTGGAGGCCAGCCTGACGGCGGCGGGCTTCGCCCCGGCGGCTGCGGTCATCCCCGCCGGGGAGCGGTCCAAAAACGCTGCCCAGCTGGCCCGGCTGTGGGAGGACATGCTGGAGGCGGGCCTCACCCGCACCGACGCCGTGGCCGCCCTGGGGGGCGGCGTGGTGGGGGACCTGGCGGGCTTTGCCGCCGCCACCCTCCTGCGTGGGGTGGACCTCGTGCAGCTCCCCACCACTCTGCTGGCCCAGGTGGACTCCTCCGTGGGCGGCAAGACGGCCATCGACCTGGACCACGGGAAGAACCTGGCCGGGGCCTTCTGGCAGCCCAGGCTGGTGCTCATGGACCCGGACGTGCTGGACACCCTGCCCGACCCCACCTTTGCCGACGGCATGGCGGAGGTCATCAAATACGGCTGCATCGCCGACCGGGAATTTTTCGATTTTCTGGCGGAGCGGCCCTCCCGCCCGGCGGTGATGGCGGAGATCGAGCACGTGCTGTACACCTGCTGCAAAATAAAACGGGATGTGGTCGTTCAGGACGAGCGGGACACCGGCCTGCGGATGATTTTGAATTTCGGCCACACCGTGGGCCACGCCTATGAGCTGGCGGGGCACTACGAGAAGTGGACCCACGGCCAGGCGGTGGCGGCGGGCATGGTGTGCGCCGCCCGGCTGGGCCTCAGCCTGGGGATCGGCGGCGGGGAGGGCGACATCAGGACCCTCACCGACCTGCTGGGGGCCTTCGGCCTGCCCACCCACATTGACTGCGGCCGGGAGAGCATGGCGCGGGCCGTGGGGCTGGACAAAAAGAGCGCCGGGGACCGCATCACCATGATCTTCCTGGAGGAAATGGGCCGCGCCGTGCCCGTGCAGATGGAAAAAGCGGCCGTGCTGGAGTGCCTGGAGGCGCTGTGCGGCGGGAGTTCAATTGAGAATTGAGAATTGAGAATTGGGGCCGATGCCCGGCAGGCTTCTGGTGGCCCCTACAAGCCGAAACAACCACCGCACCAGGCGCATGACCGAACGTGGTACACGCCAAAACACACCTCCGCACGAAGCGGACGCGGAGGCGACGCAGAGGCAATACGTTTTACCCCAGCGCCGGTGATAGGCGAACGCACCAAAGGTCCGGCGGCGGGGTTTTTCAAGGGGCGGCAGCCCCTTGAACGCCGTACACGGCATACGCTAATCGCGTAGCGTTCTATTCCGG
>CAVJBM010000097.1:0-2329 GCA_963647775.1 Anaerovibrio sp. | reverse complement strand
CAGGTGCCCCCACTGCCGCAGGAAATCCAGGCAGAAGGCGTCCACGGTGCAGATTTTGGCCTGATACACCCGGGCGGCGCTCCGCCGCAGGTGGCGGTCCTCCGGGTGGAGGGCAAGGCGGCTCTGGATGGCGGCGGAAATGCGCTCCCGCAGCTCCGCCGCGGCGGCGTTGGTGAAGGTGATGACCAGGAAGCGGTCGATGTCCCGGCCCTCCTCCACATAGCCCATGAGCCGCTCCACCAGCACCCGGGTCTTGCCCGAGCCGGCGGCGGCGGACACCAGCAGGGTGCCGCCCCGGTCCTCCACCGCGGCGCGCTGTTCCTCTGTCAGCTCAAAGGCCATGGTCCTCGCCCTCCTTCCGCCGGGCCATCCAGGCCCAGAATTCGCCGGAGCTGACGCCCTTCCGGCGGCGCTTGGCGTCGCCGCAGGCGCTCTCAAAATGGCAGGCCGCCTGATACTCGCACCAGCGGCAGGCGTTGCGGTTCCCGTCGTGCCAGTAGGGGTCGGCGGCGATGTTGCCCTTCGCCAGTTCCCCCGCCGCGGCGGTCAGCGCGTCGGTGATGTACCCGTCCAGGGCCTCCATCTGCTCGGCGCTGACCAGATAGTCTCCCCTCCCCCGGCCCTCGGCCACAGGGAGGAAGCGGTAGGGCCCGTCGGTGTGCTCCATGGCGGAGAGCACCGACGGGTCGTCCAGCACCAGACCCTGCCGCCGCAGCAGGCGGTCCCGCCCGGCAGCGATCTCCCCGTCGGTCATGGAGCGCTCCCCGTCCAGCAGCGGGGTGCGGGCGGGCACGTAGAGCACCCCCGCCGGCACGATCTCCCCCGGCCCCAGGGCCGCGGCGCCGTACCTCTTCAGGGCGAACAGGTACAGCAGCATCTGCAATCCCCGGCCGTCCTCCACGTCGGAGAAGTCGAAGCTCTTTTTGCCGGTCTTGTAGTCCACCACCCGCAGGTAGCGTCTGCCCTCGTGCTCCCACTGGTCCAGCCGGTCCACAAAGCCGGTGAGGCTCAGGCGCACGCCGTTCTCCGCCTCCACCGGCGGCAGTTCCTGCCCCCGGCCGAAGCCCAGCTCGAACCGGGCGGGGGTGAAGTCGGAGGCGGCCAGTTCGGCGGCCACGCTGTCCACCACCGCCAGGGCGGCCCCCTTCATGCGGTCAAAGAGATAGCGCAGGCGGGCGGTCTCCCCCTCCAGGCCGGAGAGGACCTCCCGCTCGTACCGGTCGGCCTCCTCCGCGGCCAGGGCGCGGCGGAGATTGTCGTCCGCCGCAAGGGCCTTTACGCCGCCCAGGGCGGCGGCCCGGCCCAGCACCCCCTCCAGCACGGCGTGGACAAAGGTGCCGTACTCCGTGGGGCGGAAGGCCGCCTGCCGCCGGGGCTTTGCGTCCAGCCCGTAGCGCATGAAATAGCCGAAGTGGCAGGAGTTCAGCAGGTCCAGCCGGGTGGCGGACATGCCCACCACCGGGCCGTACAGGGCCCGCACCCCCGCCGGGGACAGGCTCCCCCGCCGCCAGCGGGCGGCCTGCTCGATGCGCGCCACCCGCGCCCCATAGCCGGGCACGGCCCGGAGGGCATCGGCCAGCCGGGGGCTCTCCCCCGCCAGCTCCAGGGCGGAGGCCGGGGCCGCCAGGCGGCTCTCCCCGGCGGTCACGGGGGCGGCGTTGGGGAACAAAAGCCCCAGCCGCTCCCACAGCAGGCAGGGCAGGCGCTCCTCCCCCACCCCGTCTGCGGCGGCATAGCTGAGATAGAGCCGCTGCGTGGGGATGGCGCAGGTCTCATAGGCGATGGTGAACTCCCGGCGCAGCTTGTCCTCCTGCCGGGGGGCCAGTTCCACCTCCTGCTCCGCCAGCAGGTCACGGTCCTGGTCGGAGAACAGGCCGTGGGCGGGGGCGCAGTCGGGCACGGCGCGGCTGTCCGCCCCCAGGAAAAACAGCGCCTTCACCTCCTTGTGGGCCAGACGGGGGGCCTCCCCCACCGTCACCCGGTCCAGGGACACGGGGATGGCCCCCACGTCGTACTGGGACAGGGCCAGCGAAAACAGGCGGGAGAACTCGTCCAACTCCAGTTCCGTATCCCCCAGCAGCAGGGCGCACTGCTCCAGCGCGCCGGAGACGATGCCCCACAGCTGCCGGTACTGGGCGGCGGTGTTCAGGTCGCCCCGCTCCTCCAGGGCGGCGGCCCGCCGGGCCAGCCGGGCGGGGAGCTCGATGCGCTCCAGCAGCCGGTACAAGGCCAGGGCCCGGCCCCGGCCGGTGCGGTCCGGGTCCCGCCGCAGCTCTTCCAGGGGGGCGATGGCCCGGCGGCGGAGGGCGTCCAGCGCCGCCACCTGCAC
>CAVJBM010000096.1:0-8416 GCA_963647775.1 Anaerovibrio sp. | reverse complement strand
GTTGATCTTCTTGGAGTCGGTGTCCATATGGCCCAGGGCCCGCTGGTAGAAGTCGCGGACGATGACCGTGACGGCGCCCATGGCGCAGCCGTCCACCGTGGACATGGCCGCGGCGAAGATGCCGGTCATGGCCAGGCCGCCGGCCAGCACGGGCGCGGCCGCCACCATCAGGGACAGGGACGCCTCGGAGTTGACCAGATCGGGGAAGGCCACACGGCCCATCATGCCGATGAGGGTGCCGGGGATGAGCACCATGATGGCCAGGACGATGCCGGCCACGGCGAAGCCGCGCTTGGCGTGCTTGACGCTGCGGGCGGCGGAGGCGCGCTGGAAGTACCACTGGGAGCCCCACTCATTGACCCACATCCACTGGAGGACCCAGGTGAGCACCAGCTTGATGGACGGGCCGAAGAAGGTGAAGTAGGTCTCGGGCAGGTTGGGCAGGGCCGCGATCGCGTTGAAGCCGCCGAACTTGCCGATGGCCCAGAAGGCCACCACGGGGAAAGCGATGAAGCAGCAGGCCATCTGGGGGATGATGGTGTAGTTGGAGGCCGCCAGACCGCCCATGGTCATGTAGAACACGGTGATGACCCAGGCGATGATGATGCCCACGTTCTGGGGCAGGCCGAACATGGAGTTGAAGATCAGGCCGATGGCCTTGAACTGGGCCGCGGCGGCGGAGATGCCGGAGAGCATGATGAAGAAGCCGGCGATCATACGCACGTTGAAGCCGTAGCGGATCTCAAACAGCTCAGAGATGGTGAACGCGCCGCTGAGGCGGGCCCGCTTGGCGTACAGCGCGGCACAGATCAGGAAGCCGATCACCGTACAGCCCTCGTAGAGGGTGCCGCCCAGGCCGTAAGTATAAGCGAAGTTGGACACGGAGGTGATGACCGCGCCGCTGAAGTTGGTGCCCACCAGGCCGGCGGCGACGATGAGCCAGCTCATCTGCCTGCCGGAGAGCAGGTAGTCCGTGTTGGACTTCACCTGACCGGAGGATTTCTTGCCCAGGATCAGGAGCACGACCAGGTATACAACCAGGATACACATCTGGAAGATCTGTGCGCCAGTAAGTGGCATAACATATTTCTCCTTTCGAATGGTTCCCTCTCCCCACGGGTGTGCTGTGTGTATTCTGTACCCTGCGGGATCTTGGGACGTGTGCCCGGCCATTGGCCAAACGGCGGACATGCACGCGTTCAGATGCATCTGCCTGGAGATACATGCAAGCCGCGTGCCAACATTCGCCGCGGTCGGTCAAAATCCCGCGCGGCCCCGCCGTTCGCCCGATTTTTTCCTCAGCAGCCCCGCTTCGGGGAGGAGAGGCCCCTCCGCCGCCCGCGTCACACCTGTGCCACTCTGTGCGCCATATTAGCACACTCAATGGCACATGGCAATATTTTCGTGGCACACTTGCACACCGGAAAAGAACTTTTTCGCTTCCCTCTTGAAAAAAGTCACAAAGCTTTTTATAATTGGTTGCAGAATTCCACGAACTGTGCCGCCCGCGGCGGCAGGCGGGAGGAGATCGGTATGCAGGAAAAGCAGACGCGCATCATACGGGCCCGGGAGCTGTTCCGGGCGGGGCAGCCCATCCCGGAGGGGATGATTCGCTCCTGCATCCTGGAGTCCTGGAAGCGCTCCAGGGCCTACGGGGTGCAGATGGACCGGGCGGACAAGAGCATCCTGCCCCGGGCGGCGCTGGAGCAGCGCATCGCTGCCCGCCGGGACTATTACGACATCGCCGTCTCCTTTATGGAGCGGCTGGCGGCCTTCACCACCGGCTCCGGCTACCTGACGGTCATCGCCGACGAGGAGGGCTTCGTCCTGCGGGCCTTCGGCGAGGCGGAGATCACCCGCCTGGCGGAGGAAAACGGCCTGGTGGAGGGCTGCAACCGCAGCGAGCGGCAGCTGGGCACCAACGGCATCGGCACCGCCCTGACCCTGGGGGAGCCCATCCAGGTGCTGGGGGAGGAGCACTATTTTACCCTGCACCACAACTGGGTGTGCTCCGGCGCGCCGGTCTTTGGCTCCGACGGCCGCAGCGTCGGGGCAGTCTGCCTCATCGGCCCCAGCGACAAGGTCTCCTTCCACACCCTGGGCATGGCCGCCGCGGCGGCGGAGTCCATCTCCCTCCAGCTGCTCACCAAGCAGGCCTATGACGAGGTGGAGCTCAACCAGCGCCGCATGGAGACCCTGGTGGAGAGCAGCCCCTCGGGCACGCTGCTGTTCAGCGCGGCCCTGCGGGTCATCTGCTGCAATCAGCGGGCGGCCCGGCTGCTCCAGCGCACCCCCCAGGAGCTGGAGGGCTGCACCCTGTGGGAGATCCTCGGCCGGGAGGACATCAGCGAGCGGGACCTGGCCCAGGGCTTTACTGACCGCTACATCTCCGTCAGCTGTAAGGGCCGGCAGCTGAACCTCACCGTCACCGCCCGCCCCACGGACAACGGGGAGCGGGTGCTCACCATCGACAAGGCGGAGGCTCTCCACCGCAAGGTCAGCCGCATCGTGGGGTCCGAGGCCCGGTTCACCTTTGACGATATCCAGGGCAATTCCCCCGCTCTCACCGCCGCCGTGGCCCTGGGCCGGGTGGCCGCCCACACCCCCTCCAACGTGCTCATCACCGGCGAGAGCGGCACCGGCAAGGAGCTCTTTGCCCAGGCCATCCACAACGCCAGCGACCGGGCCTCCGGGCCCTTCGTGGCCATCAACTGCGGCGCACTGCCCAAGAGCCTGATCGAGAGCGAGCTGTTCGGCTACGAGGGCGGCTCCTTCACCGGCGCCCGCCGGGAGGGCTGCGCCGGCAAGTTCGAGCTGGCCAACGGCGGCACCATCTTCCTGGACGAGATCGGCGACATGCCCTTCGACGTGCAGGTGGCCTTGCTGCGGGTGCTCCAAAATCACGAGGTCAGCCGCCTGGGCTCCAGCAAGACCATCAAGATCGATGTGCGGGTCATCTCCGCCACCAACAAGGACCTGATGTCCGCCATCGACAGCGGCCAGTTCCGCAGCGACCTCTACTACCGGCTCAACGTGTTCCACATCCCCATCCCGCCCCTGCGGGAGCGGTACGGGGACGTGCGCGTCCTGGCGGACTACTTCCTGGACAAATACGCCCGCACCTCCGGCCGGCGGCTCAGCGGCTTTACCGACGGGGCCTACCGGATGCTGGAGGATTACGAGTGGCGGGGCAACATCCGGGAGCTGGAGAACGCCGTGGAGCGGGCGGTGTATCTCAGCGCCGGGCCCCTGGTGGGGCCGGAGTGCTTTGCCGCCCAGCTGCCCGCCCAGGAGGTCCGGCCCCAGCCCGTGTTCTCCCCCCAGCCCCCGGTCCAGAGCGCTCCGGAGCAGCCCCTGCCCATGAAGGCCATGGAGCGCCGGCAGATCGAGCAGATGCTCCGCCAGACCCGGGGCAACGTGTCCCAGGCGGCGGAGCTGCTGGGCATCAGCCGCCGCACCATGTACCGCAAGCTGCACGAATACGGCCTCCAGGGAGACGGCTTCCGGGGCTGATACAACTGAAAACAACGACGAGGAAGGACACAGCAGCCGCTGTGTCCTTCCTCTTTTTGTGCCTTCCGGTGGCACACTCCCCGCCCTGTCACAGCCGCCGCCGGCAAGCTGTGCCGTTATGGCACAGAATTGGTTCAAAAGAGTTGGCACGCCCCTTGCATAGTAAAAATGCAGAGGGAACCAGACCGCACACGCGGCAGACTCATCCACAAGAAAGGACAGAGAAACTATGGTAGAAATCATTTTGAAGCCCACCCTGCACAGCTTCGACACCTGCGGGGAATTTGTAACGGAATTCGCGCCGGGGGCGGAGGACCTGATCCTCACGAACAAGTACATCTACGAGCCCGCCTTCGGCTCCTTCGGCCTGAAGAGCCGGGTGATCTATCAGGAGGAGTACGGCATGGGGGAGCCCACGGACGTGATGGTGGACGCGATCCTGGCCGAGGCCGCCCGCAGCGGGTGCAGGCGGGTCATCGCCATCGGCGGCGGCACCGTGCTGGACATCGCGAAGGTGCTGGCCGTCTCCGCCGGCGAGGGGGTGGACGCCCTGTATGAGCAGGCCCCCGACCTCACCAAGCGCCGGGAGCTCATCCTCATCCCCACCACCTGCGGCACGGGCAGCGAGGTCACCAACATCTCCATCATGGCCCGCACCCGCCTGGGCACCAAGCTGGGCCTGGTGGGCCCCGCCATGTACGCCGACCACGCCGTGCTCATTCCCGAGCTGCTGGAGGGCCTGCCCTTCGGCGTGTTTGCCACCAGCTCCATCGACGCCCTGGTCCACGCGGTGGAGTCCTCCCTCTCCCCCAAGGCCACGCCCTACACCAAGCTGTTCGGCTACAAGGCCATCGAGATGATCCTTCGCGGCTACCAGAAGATCGCCGCCCAGGGGAAGGACGCCCGCATCCCCCTGCTGAAGGACTTCCTCATCGCCTCCAACTACGCCGGCCTGGCCTTCGGCACCGCCGGCTGCGCCGCCGTCCACGCCACCAGCTATCCCCTCAGCGGCAAGTACCACGTGGCCCACGGGGAGAGCAACTACGCCATGTTCACCGGCGTGCTCAACTGCTACATGAGCATCCGGCAGGACGGCGAGATCGCCGCCATGAACGCCTACCTGGCGGATCTGCTGGGCTGCGGCGTGGAGGAGGTCTACGTCAGGCTGGAGGAGCTGCTGGACCAGATCCTGCCCAAGAAGCCCCTGCGGGCCTACGGCGTCACCCCGGAGGACCTGCCGGAGTTCGCCCGCAGCGTTATCACCGGCCAGGGCCGGCTGATGGCCAACAACTTCGTCCCCCTGGACGAGGAGCAGGTGCTGGGCATTTACAAAGCGCTCTATTAAACCGTACACGATATAAATTTGAGGAGGAATCATTATGTCACTCATGACCGGCGAGCAGTACATCGAATCGATCCGAAAGCTGAACATGCAGGTATACATGTTCGGGAAGAAGGTGGAGAGCCCAGTAGACGACCCCATTCTGCGGCCGTCGCTGAACAGCGTGCGCATGACCTATGATCTGGCCCAGATGCCGGAGTATCAGGACCTGATGACCGCCATCTCCCCCTACACCGGGGAGCGGGTGAACCGCTTCACCCACATCCATCAGTCCACGGGGGACCTGATCAAGAAGGTGAAGATGCAGCGCCTGCTGGGACAGCAGACCGCCGCGTGCTTCCAGCGCTGCGTGGGCATGGACGCCTTCAACGCCGTGTTCTCCACCACCTACGAGACCGACAAGAAGTGCGGCACCAATTACCACGAGAACTTCAAGAAGTTCATGATCTACTGTCAGCAGAACGACCTGACGGTGGACGGCGCCATGACCGACCCCAAGGGGGACCGGTCC
The DNA here is from genome assembly GCA_963647775.1 of Anaerovibrio sp. GTDB lineage: Bacteria > Bacillota > Clostridia > Oscillospirales > Oscillospiraceae > Enterenecus. The sequence continues at coordinate 3,050 of CAVJBM010000096.1, read as the reverse complement.
AAGGCCCCCCACGAGCAGAGCGACCCGGACCTGTTCCTCCGGGTGGTGGAGCGGCGGCCGGACGGCATCGTGGTGCGGGGGGCCAAGGCCCACCAGACCGGCGCGCTGAACAGCCACGAGATCATCATCATGCCCACCATCTCCATGGGTCCCGACGACAGGGACTACGCCGTGTCCTTTGCCGTGCCCATCGACACGAAGGGCATCTTCATGATCATCGGGCGGCAGAGCTGCGACACGCGGAAGCGTGAGGGCAGCGAGCTGGACGTGGGCAACGCGGAGTTCGGCGGGGTGGAGGCCCTGGTGGTCTTTGACGACGTGTTCGTCCCCAACGAGCGCATCTTCCTCAACGGGGAGACGGAGTTTGCCGGCATGATGGTAGAGCGCTTCGCCGGGTATCACCGCCAGAGCTACGGCGGGTGCAAGGTGGGCGTGGGCGACGTGCTCATCGGGGCCGCCGCGGTGGCCGCGGACTACAACGGGGCGGCCAAGGCCAGCCACATCAAGGACAAGCTCATCGAGATGACCCACCTGAACGAGACGCTGTACTGCTGCGGCATCGCCTGCTCCGCCGAGGGGCACGCCACGGAGAGCGGCAACTACATCATCGACCTGCTGCTGGCCAACGTGTGCAAGCAGAACGTCACCCGGTATCCCTACGAGATCGCCCGGCTGGCGGAGGACATTGCCGGCGGCCTGATGGTGACCGCCCCCTCCGAGGCCGACCTGCGGGACGAGAAGCTGGGCGTGTACGTGGAGAAGTACCTGAAGGGCGTGGACGGGGTGTCCACCGAGAACCGCCTGCGCATCCTGCGGCTCATCGAGAACCTGACTCTGGGCACCGCCGCCGTGGGCTACCGCACCGAGTCCATGCACGGCGCGGGCTCCCCCCAGGCCCAGCGCATCATGATCTCCCGCCAGGGCAACCTGCCCCACAAGAAGGAACTGGCGAAGAAGATCGCCCACATCAAGGACTGACCTCCCCGCCAGTTCCTTCCCCGGCGAAGCCGTCCAAGCGTTTTGGCCTTGCCAAAACCTTGCCGCAGGCGGGATTCACTTCCGCCGAGGATGTCAGATCACTCCGGGGGCCCCGCCGTTCGGAAGAACGGTGGGGAACTGGCGAAGAATATCGCCCGCATTAAGGACTGAATGTAATAAATAGTGCCCCGCCCGGCGGAGCCGGGCGGGGCGGGAAAGGGGAAGCGATATGCTGGAGCAGATCGAACAGGTGCTGGAGGAGCGGGTGCGGCCCCAGCTGGCCCTCCACGGCGGCGGGATCGAATCCCTGTCCTGCGCGGAGGGGGTGTACCGCTTCCGGCTCACCGGCCAGTGCGCCGGCTGCCCCTCCGCCTACCTCACCACCCAGGCGGTCGTCGAGGAGGAGCTGCGGGCGGCCGTGCCCGGCCTGCGGGAGATCGTGCTGGTCCAGGGGGTCAGCGACAGCCTGCTGGACCAGGCCCGGGCCCTCCTGCGGCATGGATGAGCGCCCCGTGGTCGGCGTGCGCTACTGCGGCGGCTGCAACCCCCGGTATGACCGGACCGCCGCCCTCCATGCCCTGGAGGAGCAGTTTCCGGGGCTCCGCTTCCTCCCCGCCGCACCCGGCCAGCCGCTGACCCTGGTGCTCTGCGGCTGCGCCGCCCAGTGCGCCGACGTCTCCGACCTGAGCGGCGAGGTCCTCCGCCTGTGGGCCCCCGGCCTGCCGGACCGGGCCGTCCGGCGGCTGGAGCGGCTCCAATCATCACGCGAACGGAAGTAAGGTGTTTTTATGAGTTGGAACGAATACTATACCAGTCATCTGGCCTCCGCCGAGCAGGCGGTGGGGCTGATCCGCTCCGGCGACCGGGTGGTCATCGCCCACGCCTGCGGGGAGCCCGCCTACCTGGTCGACGCCATGGTCAAAAACGCGGCCGCCTATGAGAACGTGGAGATCGTCCACATGGTGCCCATGGGTAAGGCCGAGTACTGCAAGCCGGAATACGCCGGCCATTTCCGCCACAACGCCCTCTTCGTGGGGGGCGGCACCCGGGCCGCCGTGGCCGAGGGCCGGGCGGACTTCACCCCCGGCTATTTCTCCGAAGCGCCGTCCTTCTTCGCCGACCAGCTGCCGGTGGACGTGGCCCTCATCCAGGTGACCCCGCCGGACGAGCAGGGCCGGTGCTCCCTGGGCGTGTCGGTGGACTACACCCTGCCCGCCGTGAAGCACGCCCGCACGGTCATCGCCCAGGTGAACGCCAACATGCCCTTCACCTGCGGCCCCTCGGTGGTGGACGTCACCGAGATCGACTGCTTCGTCCCCTATGACGAGCCCATCCTCCAGCTGGCCCTGCCCCACATCGGCCCGGTGGAGGAGGCCATCGGGAGGAACGTGGCCTCCCTCATCAGGGACGGGGACACCCTTCAGATGGGCATCGGCGCCATTCCGGACTCTGTGCTCCACTTCCTGGGGGAGAAGAACGACCTGGGCATCCACACGGAGATGTTCTCCGACGGGGTGGTGGACCTGATGGAGAAGGGGGTGGTGAACAACCGCCGCAAGAGCCTCCATCCGGGGAAGAGCGTGGCCACCTTCCTCATGGGCAGCCAGCGGCTGTACGAGTTCGCCCACCGCAACCCCGCCGTCTACATGGCCCCGGTGGACTATGTCAACGACCCCTTCGTCATCGCCCAGAACGACAACATGGTGGCCATCAACTCCTGCGTGCAGGTGGACCTGATGGGGCAGGTGGCGTCGGAATCCATCGGTCTGACCCAGATCTCGGGCACCGGCGGGCAGGTGGACTTCATCCGGGGGGCGGCCCACAGCAGGGGCGGGCGGTCCATCCTGGCCTTCCCCTCCACGGTGAAGGGCAGGGCGTCCAAGATCGTCCCCCTGCTGGACACCGGCGCCGCCGTCACCACCGGCCGCTGCGATGTGGACTATCTGGTCACGGAGTACGGCATCGCCCGGCTCAAGGGCCACACCCTCCGGGACCGCGCCCGCGCCCTCATCGCCATCGCCCACCCCGACTTCCGCCCCGCACTCATCCACGAGTTTGAATTGAGGGTTCAC
>CAVJBM010000095.1:0-4989 GCA_963647775.1 Anaerovibrio sp. | reverse complement strand
GCCTCCCACCGGCGGAGCCTGTTTGCCGTTCCCGTCATAAAAAGCACCGTCCTTTATGTAAGCATTACGCTCACATTCTGGACGGTGCTTTCGGGTTTTATACGGTTTTGGCGAAAAAAACGTCCTGATACTGGGCGGAAAGGCGGGCGACGGCCGCCCGGGCGGGCTCCTCCCGGTCGAACAGGCCGAACACCGTGGGCCCGCTGCCCGACATGGACGCACCCAGCGCCCCGCAGTCGATGAGGGCGGCCTTGATGGCGTCCACCTCCCTGCGGCGGCGGGGCTCCAGCACGTCCTCGAACACGTTGTACAGCCGCCGGGACACCCCGGTCAGGTCCCCCGCCTCCAGCGCCCGCAGCAGCCCGTCGGTATCCGGCCGGCAGGTCAGGCGCTTGCCGTCCGCCTGGGCGAACAGCAGGGGGGTGGATATGGGAAAGTGGGGCTTGCAGATGGCCACCCAGCAGGGGGGCAGCGGGGGCAGCGGGGTGAGGAGCTCTCCCCTGCCCTCCGCCAGGGCGGTGCCGCCCAGCACGCAGTAGGGCACGTCGGACCCCACCTGCCGGCCGATCTCCGCCAGCTCCGGCAGGGACAGGCCCGCGCCGGTCATCTCGTTCATGGCCCGGAGGACCGCCGCCGCGTCCGAGCTGCCGCCGCCCATGCCCGCGCACACGGGGATGTGCTTTTCGATGGCGATGTCCACCGCTCCGCCCTTCCCCGTGGCCGCGCGGAAGGCGGAGGCCGCCATCTGGGCCAGGTTGCGGCCGTCGGCGGGCAGGTAGCTGAGGTTGGTGGACATGCGGCCCTTCCCCGCGGAGGGGGTGATGGCCACCTCGTCCGCCAGGTCCACACTCTGCATGACCATGCGCAGGTCATGGTAGCCGTCGGGGCGCTTGCCTAAAATATCCAGGGTCAGGTTCAGCTTGGCGTATGCCTTGACGCGCAAGGGGCTCACCTCTCACTCTCTGATCCTTCTGGCCTCCAGATAGAATCGTTTGTCATGGGCCTCGCCCATGGAGAAGGTCTTGCGGGGGAGGACGCCGTCGTGAATGACGGTGGGGAACAGCTGCTCCTTGCCCATGGGGGGCAGGAGAAAGCCCACGTTGCCGGGCTTGGAGCCCAGCTCCCGGGTGACATCGTCCCCGTGGATGTAGTCCACCCGGCCGGGATGGGCGGCCAGCCAGTCGTCCAGGAAGCTCTGGAGGGTGGCCACCGGCAGCTGCGCCGCGGGATGGGGCACGGTGATGCCCCCCTCGCCGTCCGCGGTGACGTAGTGGAGCACGTGGCCCTCCCCCGCGCCCCGGTGGGCGCCGGGATAGGCGTGGATGAGGGCGCCCAGCAGCTGCTCCGGCTCCGTGCGGAACACCACCCGGTGGATGGGCTCGAACTCCAGGGAGGTGTCGTGGAGGTTTACCAGCTCGCACAGGGCGAAGCGGGCGGGCAGGGCGGCCCACTTCTCCGGCGGGACCAGGCGCTTCTGCCGCTCATAGCACTCCTTGGCGGTGGCCAGGGAGTGGTTGCCGTCCCCCACGGCGAAGAGCATCACCGGGGCGTCCTCCGTGCCGTAGCGGGCGTTGAAGGCGGCGGGGTCGGCCAGCGCCGTCAGGGCGGCGGACACCTGAGTGAGGGCAGCCTCGTCCAGCAGCCAGCCGGCGATGTGCCCGCCCCGCTCCATCAGGTCAAAGTCGTACAGCCGCTCCAGGCTGTCCTTGCGGGCGGACAGCGGCTCGATGACCGTGCGGCCAGGGTCGTCGGTGAGGAGCATCACATGGGGCAGCTCGATGGGGGCGTTCTTGCGCACCGCCACCCGGGGCGGGATGCGGGAGAGCACCGTGCCCTCCGTGGCCCGGACGGCGGCGGCGGAGCCGGGCTCGTAATCATACTGCTCCAGATCCACCATGCCCACCAGGCCCCGGCGCACCGCGCCGCTGTCCAGGGTGCGCTCCACGTAGAGCATGGCCCCGGGGAGGGCGCGGAAGCGGTCCTCCCGCAGATAATGGGCCATGGCGGAGTTGATCTCCATGATGTCGGTCTCCACGTTGGGGCCCTCCAGGCTGCTCTCGGGCAGGATGAGCCGCAGGGCGGAGGGGGCCCGGCCCACCCGGTCGGCCACCCGCTGCCAGTACTCCGGCTGGGAGGTGTACTGGTCGCAGGCCACCACGGACCAGAGGGACAGGTCGCAGTCCTTGGGCAGGAGGATGTCCGCCGGGCGGAAGGGCAGCTTGCCGAAGTCAGCCATGGCGCGCCCTCCTCAGTCCATGGCGGCGCGGATGGCCGCCAGCAGGTCGGGGAAGTCCTCGTAAGCGGGCACCTCCGGGTGGTCCGCCTTGATCTTGTCGGTGCTCTTGAACAGGAAGCCCGCCTTGCTGGCCCCGATCATGCCCAGGTCGTTGTAGCTGTCCCCGGCGGCGATGGTCTGGTAGCCGATGGACTGGAGGGCCTTCACCGTGGTCAGCTTGGACTGCGCGCAGCGCATCCGGTAGCCGGTGATCTCACCGTTGTCCGCCACGGTCAGGGTGTTGCAGAGGATGGTGGGCCAGCCCAGCTTGGCCATCAGGGGCTTGGCGAACTGCTCGAAGGTGTCGCTGAGGATGACCACCTGAGTCTCCGCCCGCAGGGCGTCCAGGAACTCCTTGGCCCCGGGCAGCGGGTCGATCCGGGCGATCACCGCCTGGATCTCCTTCAGGCCCAGGCCGTGCTCCTTCAGGATGGCCAGGCGGTAGGCCATCAGCTTGTCGTAGTCGGGCTCGTCCCGGGTGGTGCGGCGCAGCTGGGGGATGCCGCTGGCCTCGGCAAAGGCGATCCAGATCTCGGGGACCAGCACGCCCTCCATATCCAGGCAGGTGATGTACATAGCGCGTCCTCCTTTTTCATTGAGAATGGACAATTGATCATTAGTTCCGGAACTGCTCCAAAAAGACCGCCAGCCGCTTCAGCGCCTCGTCCAGGTTCTTCATGGAGGCGGCGTAGCAGGCGCGGACGTAGCCCTCGCCGCCGGGGCCGAAGGCGGAGCCGGGGATGACCGCCACCTTCTGCTCCGCCAGGAAGCGGTCGCAGAACTCCTCGGAGGTCAGGCCCGTGGACTTGATGCAGGGGAAGGTGTAGAAGGCCCCCCGGGGCTCGAAGCAGTCCAGCCCCAGCTTGCGGAAGCCGTCCACCAGGAAGCGGCGGCGGCCGTCGTACTCCTGCTTCATGGCCTCGATGTCCCGGTCGCCGTTGCGCATGGCCTCGATGGCGGCGTACTGGCTGGTGGTGGGGGCGGACATGATGCCGTACTGGTGCAGCTTGGTCATGGCGGCGATCATCTCCTTGGGCCCGCAGACGTAGCCCATGCGCCAGCCGGTCATGGAATACGCCTTGGAGAAGCCGTTGATGACCAGCGTCCGCTCGTACATGTCGGGGATGTTGGCCATGGACACGTGGCGCTCCCCGCCGTAGGTCAGCTCGGCGTAAATTTCATCGGAGATGACCATGATGTCCGTGCCCCGCAGCACCTCGGCCAGGGCCTCCAGATCGGCCCGGCCCATGATGCCGCCGGTGGGGTTGTTGGGGAAGGGCAGCACCAGAACCTTGGTCCGGGGGGTGATGGCGGCGCGCAGCTCGTCGGCGGTGAGGCGGAAGTCGTTCTCCGCCTTCGTCTCCACCAGCACGGGCACGCCGTAAGTCATGGAGGTCAGGGGCCCGTAGCACACGAAGGACGGGGTGGGCACGATGACCTCGTCCCCCGGCTCCAGCAGGCAGCGGAAGCAGAGGTCCAGCCCCTCGCTGCCGCCCACGGTGACCAGGATCTGCCCCATGGGGGCGTAGTCCAGGTCGAAGCGGCGCTTCATATAGTTGGAAATTTCCCGCCGCAGGTCGGACAGGCCGGCGTTGGGAGTGTATTTGGTGAAGCCCTTCTCCAGGGAGTAGATGCCCGCGTCCCGGATGTGCCAGGGGGTCTGGAAGTCGGGCTCCCCCACGCCCAGGGAGATGGCCCCGCTCATGCCCTCCAGAAGGTTGAAATATTTGCGGATGCCGGAGGGCGGAATGGCCTGCACCCGCTTGCAAAGCAGCTTTTTGTAGTCCATCAGTCAAGCACGAACCTTTCTTCCTGGATTTCCTGACGCTCGAAGATCAGGTGCTTTTCCTTGTATTTCTTCAGGATGAAGTGGGTGGCGGTGCCGGTCACGTCCTCCAGGGGGGCCAGCTTTTCGCCCACGAAGAGGGCCACCTCCTTCAGGGTGCGGCCGGAGATGATCACCGTCAGGTCGAAGGAGCCGCTCATGAGGTAGACGGACTCCACCTCGTCATACTGGTAGATGCGCTCGGCGATGCGGTCGAAGCCCTCGCCCCGCTGGGGGGTGACATTCACCTCGATGAGGGCGGTGACCGACTCCCGCTCGGTGCGGTCCCAGTCCACGATGGCCTTGTAGCCCAGGATGACCCTCTCGTCCTCGTACTTTGCGATGGCTGCCGCGACCTCTGCCTCGGTCGTCCCGGTCATGGATGCCAGCTGTGCGCGAGTGAGGGTGCAGTCGTTTTCCAGCAGTTGCAGCAGTTTTTTCATCAGAAAGTCCTCCTTATGGGTTTGGCCGCCCCGGACGGGACGTTTTCTCTATTATAAACGCTGGCGGACAAAGCCGCAAGCCCCTTTGCCCCCGCCGCCCGGCGGAAAAAGGGATATTTTTACCCCTTTTCCCTGTTGAAGTTTGGGCATATTGGACGGCGGCCGCATAGAGAAACAGCCGCGGCGGCCCCTGCCGCTGCGGCTGTCCCTACCTTATGTAAATATAGATCAGTCTCCCCGGCTCACCAGCAGGGAGTGGGCCATGCGCAGCACGGCGGCAGAGCCCACATCGCCGTCGAGCTCAATGGCCACGCACACCCCGGCGTTGTCGTCCCGCAGGAGGATGCCCGTCTCGGTGCAGTCCTCCCCGTCCGTGGGGCTGTGCTCGTGGACGGCGTCCGTCAGGGCCAGCAGGCGGCCGCCCTCCCACAGCATGGGCTCGAAGG
>CAVJBM010000094.1:0-7084 GCA_963647775.1 Anaerovibrio sp. | reverse complement strand
AGATTCGACCGGCCGGACCGCAATCTGGTGGACACCATGCTCTACGCCCAGAACTGCACCACCCAGGAGGCCCGGGACCGGCTGGCGGTCTTCCGCTTCCGTGGGGAGGACGTGTTCAAGCCCGTGTCCGCCCTCTCCGGCGGGGAGCAGTCCCGCCTGCGGCTATGTATGCTCATGGACCACCGCATCAACCTGCTCATTCTGGACGAGCCCACCAACCACCTGGACATCGACTCCCGTGAGTGGATCGAGGACGCCGTGAGCGAGTACGGCGGCAACCTGCTCTTCGTCTCCCACGACCGGTATTTCATCGAGAAATTCGCCAGCCGCATCTGGCTGCTGGAAAACGGGACCATCACCGACTTCAAGGGCACCTATACGGAGTTCCGCGCCTGGCGGGAGCGGCAGGAGCAGCTGAAGCGCCAGCCCGCCCCAGCGGCCCAGGAGAAGCCGAAGGAGGACAAGCCCCGCCGCCCCGGCGGCACCAAGGACCTGGAAAAGCAGGTCAAGGCCGCCGAGCGGGCGGTGGAAAAGGCGGAGGTCCGGCTGGACGAGCTCTCCGGCGAGATGGAGGCCGCCGCCTCCGACTATCTGAAGCTGCAGGACCTGTACCGGGAGCGGGAGGCGCTGGAGGATGAACTGGCCCACCTCTACACGGTCTGGGAGACGCTGGCCGCCCAGCTGGAGGAGGCGAAGGGCACATGACGACCTATCGCGGAAAGAAAAATACGGCGGGCCGCCGCGTCCTCACGGTGCTGCTGGCCCTCATCATTGCCGGCGTGGTCTTTTTCGGGTCCATGCTGGGCATCGTGCTGGCCGGCAGCCGGGACGAAGTGAAAAGCGAGTCAGTCCACGCCGTGGTGGTTTTGGGCTGTCAGGTGATGCCCTCCGGGCAGCCGTCCATCCTCCTGCGGGACCGGCTGGATAAGGCGCTGGACTATCTGGAGGGTCAGCCGGAGGCGGTGATCGTGGTCTCCGGCGGGCAGGGTGGGAACGAGCCCACCTCCGAGGCCCAGTGCATGTACGACTATCTGGTGGCCCACGGCGTGGCCCCCGGCCGCATCCTGCGGGAGGACCGCTCCCGCAACACGGACCAGAACCTGCGCAACACCATCGAGCTGCTGGCGGAGGAGGGCTATGACCCCACGGGAGAGATCGCCGTGGTGTCCAACGGCTTCCACCTGGCCCGGGTGCGGATGCTCTGGGCTCGGGCCAGCGGCGGGCAGGGCAATCTGTCCACGCTCGCCGCGCCGTCCACCCACGCTCCCTCCCGCCTGATGATGTACCTGCGGGAGCCGCTGGCGCTGGTGAAATCCTTCCTGTTTGACCGGAGGTGAGCCCCGTTGACCGACCAACTGAAGGGCGTGGAGCTGCGCTACACTCAGATCGAGGCCCGGCTGGCGGCCAATGAGACCTATGCCGACCCGGATTTGGTGTCCCGCCTGAACCGGGAGCAGCGGGAGCTGGAGCCCCTGGTCACCGCCTACCGGGCCCTGTGCCGGGCCAGGGAGGACCTGGCCGGGGCGGAGGAGCTGCTGGCCGACCCGGAGATGCGGGAGCTGGCCCAGGAGGAATTGGCCGACGCCAAAGCCCGCATCGCCGCGCTGGAGCACCGGCTGCGCATCCTGCTGCTGCCCAAGGACCCCAACGACGACAAGAGCGTCATCGTGGAGGTGCGGGCCGGCGTGGGCGGGGAGGAGTCCGCCCTGTTCGCCCACTCCCTCACCCGGATGTACACCATGTACGCCGAAAAGCACGGCTGGAGCGTGGAGGTCACCTCCGCAAACGAAACGGAGTTGGGCGGATTAAAGGAGATATCCTTTACAGTGGAAGGAGAGGGCGCCTGGTCCCGGCTGAAGTTCGAGAGCGGTGTCCACCGGGTCCAGCGGGTGCCGGAGACCGAGTCCGGCGGCCGGGTCCACACCTCCACGGCCACGGTGTCCGTCCTGCCGGAGATGGAGGCGGTGGACGTCCAGCTGAACCCGGACGACGTGGAGATGCAGGTGTTCCGCTCCTCCGGCGCGGGGGGGCAGCACATCAACAAGACCTCCTCGGCGGTGCGGCTCATCCACCGGCCCACGGGCATGGTGGTGGAGTGCCAGCAGGAGCGCTCCCAGTTCCAGAACCGGGAGAAGGCCATGAAGCTGCTGGCCTCCATCCTCTATGAGCGGGAGCAGGAGCGCATCCGCAGCGAGCACGACAGCCGGCGCCGCAGTCAGGTGGGCTCCGGCATGCGCAACGAGCGCATCCGCACCTATAATTTCCCCCAGGGCCGGGTGACGGACCACCGCATCGGCCTGACCCTGTACAAGCTGGACGCCGTGCTGGACGGCGACCTGGACGAGATCATCGACGCCCTGACCGCCGCCCATCAGGCGGAGCTGCTGGCGGAGGAGAGAGACTGAATCATGTATACCCATGTGATCTTTGATCTGGACGGTACGCTGCTGAACACCCTGGACGACCTGGCGGACGCGGGCAACCACGTCTGCGCCGCCCGGGGCTGGCCCACCTGGCCCACGGAGGCCTACAAGACCATGGTGGGCAACGGCATCCCCAAGCTGGTGTCCCGCTTCGCCCCGGAGGGGACGGAGGAGGCCGCTCTGGCCGTCGCCCTGACGGAATTTACCGCATACTACGACCTCCACAAGGAGGACAAGACCGCCCCCTATCCCGGCATCCCGGAGACGCTGGCCGCCCTGAAGGCGGCGGGGGTGACCATGGCCGTGCTCACCAACAAGGCGGACGCCCTGGCGGGCCCGCTGGTGGAGCACTGGTTCCCCGGCGTGTTCACCGCCGTGCAGGGGGCCCTGCCCGGCCAGCCCACCAAGCCGGACCCCACCCTCCTGCACCGCCTGATGGCACGCATCGGCGCGGAGCAGGGGAGCACCCTCTTCGTGGGGGACAGCAACGTGGACATCCGCACTGGGAAAAACGGTGGGCTGGATACCTGCGGCGTCCTGTGGGGCTTCCGCTCCGCCCGGGAGCTGGAGCAGGAGGGGGCCGGCCAACTCATCGCGGCCCCCTCGGAGCTGGTGAAGCTGGTGACGGGCACGGAGCTGCTGACTTCTGCCGGCACCGGCCGGGCGGCGGAGCTTTTGGGCCTGGGCCGCCTGGTGGCCGTCCCCACCGAGACGGTCTACGGCCTGGCCGCCGACGCCCTCCGGGCGGACGCGGTCCACGCCAATTACGAGGCCAAGGGCCGCCCGGAGGCCAAGCCCCTCAACGTACTGGTGGACGGCATGGCCATGGTGGAGCGCGTGTGTAAAGTAATTCCGCCTGACGCCTATCGGCTGGCGGAGGCCTTCTGGCCGGGGCCGCTGACCATGATCCTGTGGGGCAGCGGCGCCCTGCCGGACATCGTCCCCGCCGGGGGTGTCACCCAGGGGGTCCGCTGCCCCGACCACCCGGACACCCTTGCGGTGATCCGCGCCCTGGGCCGGCCGCTGGCCTGCCCCTCGGCCAACCTGTCGGGCCGACCCAGCCCCAAGTGCGCCGCCGACGTGCTGGCCCAGCTGGCCGGCCGCATCGACGCGGTGCTGGACGGCGGCCCCTGCGGCGTGGGGGTGGAGTCCACCATCCTGGACCTGACCGTCACCCCCTACCGCATCCTGCGGCAGGGCGGCCTGCCCCGGGAGACCATCGAGGCAGTGCTTGGTACGCCTATTGTGTAAAGGGGGAGGACCTGACATGCTGACCATCGGGATCACCGGCCCCACCGGGGCGGGGAAGACCACCGTGCTCAACGTCCTGCGGGACCTGGACGCCGTGGTGCTGGACTGCGACGAGCTCTACCACGAGCTGACCGAACGCTGCCACCCCATGCGGGAGGAGCTCAGCGGCCGCTTTGGGCCCGAGATCTTTGACGAATTCGGCGCCCTCCGCCGCAAGGTGCTGGGGGCCATGGTGTTCGGGGATGAGGCCGCCCTGGCGGACCTGAACGGCATCACCCACCGCTACATTGCCCAGGCGGTGCGGGAGGAGATCGGCCGCGCCCGGCGGCAGGGTCGGCCCGCCGTGGCCATCGACGCCATCGCCCTGCTGGAGGGCGGCCTGGGGGCGCTGTGCGACGTCACCGTGGCGGTCACTGCCGACGATGAACTGCGCGTCCGGCGCATTATGCTGCGGGACGGCATCACCGAGGAGTACGCCCGCAGCCGCGTGGCGGCGCAGAAGCCCTCCGCCTGGTTCGAGGCCCACTGCGACCATACCCTGCGCAACGACGGCGACGACCCGGAGGACCTGCGCCAGCGGGCCTTCGCCCTGTTTGTGCCCATGTTGAAAACTCATAAGGAGGAAACATAAAATGGAAGAAAAAACTGCGGGCCAGCTGCTGCGGGAGCAGCTGCTGGACAAGAAAAAGAACGGCTGGGACGTGGTGGACGCCGCCGCCGAGCAGGCCATCCACGACTACTGCGAGGGCTACAAGACCTTCCTGGACCGGGGCAAGACCGAGCGCTGCTGCGTGAAGTACGCCGTGGAGCTGGCCGAGGCCGCCGGCTTTGTGGCCCTTGAGCGGGGCATGGAGCTCAAGCCCGGCATGAAGGTCTACCGGGTGAACCGGGGCCGGGCCATGAACCTGGCCGTCATCGGCTCCGCGCCGCTGGATCAGGGCGTGTCCATCGTGGCCGCCCACATCGACTCCCCCCGGCTGGACCTGAAGCCCGCCCCCCTCTACGAGGCGGACGAGCTGGCCTTCCTCAAGACCCACTACTACGGCGGCATCCGCAAGTACCAGTGGGTGACCATCCCCCTGGAGCTGCGGGGCGTGGTGGCCCTGAAGGACGGCACTGTGGCGGAGGTCTCCATCGGCGGCCAGCCCGGCGACCCCCAGTTCACCATCAACGACCTGCTGCCCCACCTGGCCGCCGACCAGAGCAAGAAGTCCCTGGGCGAGGCCATCCCCGGCGAGAGCCTGAACATCCTCATCGGCAGCCGCCCCTTGAAGGACGACGACGGCTCCGACCGGGTGAAGCTGCAGGCCATGAAGCTGCTGAACGAGAAGTACGGCATCCTGGAGGCCGACTTCATCTCCGCCGAGTTGGAGATCGTCCCCGCCTTCAACGCCGCGGACATCGGCCTGGACCGCTCCCTCATCGGCGCTTACGGCCAGGACGACCGGGTATGCGCCTACGCCGGGCTGAAGGCCCTGCTGGACCTGAACGGCACCCCCTGCCGCACCGCCGTGTGCGTGCTGGCGGACAAGGAGGAGATCGGCTCCGTGGGCGTGTCCGGTATGCAGTCCACCTTCTTCGAGACCTTCGTCAGCGACCTGTGCGACAGCCAGCGGGTGCCCCTGAAGGCCTGTCTGGAGCGGTCCTTCTGCCTGTCCTGCGATGTCTGCGCCGCCTACGACCCCAACTTCGCCGAGGTGTACGAGCGCCGCAACGCCGCCTATCTGAACTACGGCGTGGGCCTGTGCAAGTACACCGGCGCCCGGGGCAAGTCCGGCTGCTCCGATGCCGGGGCCGAGGCCGTGGCCTATGTCCGCCGCCTGCTGGACGGCAGGAACGTCCTCTGGCAGATGGCCGAGCTGGGCAAGGTGGATCAGGGCGGCGGCGGCACCGTGGCCGCCTACATGGCCAACCGCAACATCGACACCCTGGACGCCGGCGTCCCCGTGCTGTCCATGCACTCCCCCTTCGAGACCGTCTCCAAGCTGGACTGCTACATGACCTACGCCGCCTCCAAGGCCGTTTACGAGGGCTGAGCCATGATCCACCTGGAGCCCGTGGGCCCGGACAACTGGCGGGAGCCCCTGGCGGTCCGGGAGGATCAGCGGCACTTCGTCTCCGACGGGGCGCGGACCCTGGCCCGGGCCTGGGCCTACCGGGAGTACAACAGCGTGGCCAAGGTCATCTATCATGATGACGAGCCCGTGGGTATGCTGATGTACTACGACTGGCCGGAGGAGAAGCTGTACGTGTTCAGCCAGCTGTTCATCGACCGGCGCTGGCAGGGCAGGGGCTTTGGCCGCCGGGCGGCGGAGCTGGCCTTGGACGAGATGCGCGCCGCCGGCCGGTACAGCCAGGTGGTCCTCTGCTACGTGGAGGGGGACGAGCCCGCCATGCGGCTTTACCAGTCCCTGGGCTTCGTCCACACCGGCGAGGCGGACGAGGGCGAGATCGAAATGCTCCTGGAACACCTTTGATGAATAGGAAGGCCCCCTTCTGCGGACAATACCGCAAAAGGGGGCTTTTTTATGTCAGAACGCACCACACCCGGCGGCCAGGAGCCGAGCACGCTGGAGCAGCAGATCGAGGATACCGGCTCCGCCGCCGTGACCACCCGGGACGGCATCATCCACACCCTGACCATCATCGGCCAGATCGAGGGCCACCAGGCCGCGCCGGAGGGGGCCAAGACCACGAAATACGAGCACGTCCTGCCGCTGCTCACTGCCATTGAGGAGAGCGAGGAGGCCGGCGGCCTCCTCATCCTGCTGAACACCATGGGAGGCGACATCGAGGCGGGCCTGGCCATCGCCGAGATGATCGCCGGGATGCGCAAGCCCACGGTGTCCCTGGTGCTGGGGGGCGGGCATTCCATCGGCGTGCCCCTGGCGGTGGCGGCCCAGACATCCTTCATCGTGCCCTCCGGGGCCATGACCATCCACCCGGTGCGGCTCAACGGCCTGGTCATCGGCGTCAGCCAGACCTTCCGCTATTTTGAGCGCATTCAGGACCGCATCTGCGACTTTGTCACCCGGCACAGCGCCATTTCCCGGGAAAAGTTCGAGGGGCTCATGCTCAACACCCAAGAGATGACCACGGACATGGGCAGCGTGATCTACGGCGAGCAGGCGGTGGAGCTGGGGCTCATCGACCGGCTGGGCACCCTGGGGGATGCCCTGGACTGCCTGCACCGGCAAATGCGAGCCCAGCGGAGTTAAGCAAAAGAAAAAAGCAGGGCATCCGTTAGCCAAAGCCCCATAAGGATGTTTTTTGGCAGGGATACGGTGTAACCCCCACAATCGGGGGGGGTGCACCGTTTTCTCTTTTTCAGGCGGTAAGCCTGTATTCCTGCGGGTTTGCTTTGATTTTAGCCATAAGGCTTGTGATTTCGTCCTCTGTGGGAATGTCAA
>CAVJBM010000093.1:0-13474 GCA_963647775.1 Anaerovibrio sp. | reverse complement strand
TCCTGAAAGTGCGGCAGGAGAAAGGAGCGCGAATATGTCAAATTCCATTTACAGTATGATGAACCCCAGGACCATCGCCGTGGTGGGCGCCAATGAAAAGGGAAGCTACGGCGGGCGGATGATGCGCAATCTGCTGGCCAAAAAGTTCCGGGGAGAGATCTTCCCGGTGAACCCCGGTCACGACCAGATCTACGGACTGAAATGCTACGGCCGGGTCAGCGATATCCCGGTGCGGGTGGACCTGGCGGTGGTGATCGTCAAGGCCGAGTTCGTGGAGCAGATCGTGCAGGAGTGCGCCGACTGCGGCGTGGGCGGCTGCCTGATCATCTCCGCGGGTTTCCGCGAGCTGGACCCGGCGGAGGGACCGGAGCGGGAGCGGCGGCTGAAGGCGATCGCGGACAGGAGCGGGATGCGCCTCATCGGGCCCAACTGTCTCGGTATCGCCAACCCCGCCCTGGACATGTGGGCCTGCGCCCTGGTGTCCCTGCCTGCGGTGGACATCGCCGCCGGCCACGCGGCCCTGATCTCCCAGAGCGGCGCCGCCGGCTTCGGCCCCCTGCTGAATATTGCCATCGACCGGGCGGTGGGCCTGCGCTACATCGCCACCACCGGCAACGAGACCGACGTGGACATGTGCGACCTGCTGGAATTCATGCTGGAGGACGAGGATGTGCGGGCGGTGGGCCTGCTCATCGAGGGGCTGAAGGAGGCGGACCGCTTCGCGGCGCTGGCCCGGCGGGCGCTGGAACTGGGCAAGCGCATCGTGGCCCTGAAGATCGGCGAGTCCGAGGTGGGCTCCAGAGCGGCGGCCAGCCACACCGCCTCCATGACCGGCAGCATGGCGGTGTTCAATGCGCTGGCCCGGCAGTACGGCGTGATCAAGGCCGAGGACTACGATGAGATGATCGAGCTGCTGAACATCCTCCAGCAGGACAAGCAGCTGAAGGGGAAGAACCTGGCGGCCTTTGCCCACTCCGGCGGCATCTCCGGCCTGACCGGCGACCTGCTGTGCAAGCACGGCTTTGCCATCCCCGTCATGTCCCAGAAGACCCAGGACGCGGCCAACGTCTACCTGAAGGGCTTCGGCTCGCCCCGGAACCCCATGGACATGACCTCCCACATGCGCAAGCCCTGCCTGGCGGAGATCGTCCGCGCCATCGATGCCAACGACGCCATCGACGGCTATGTCTTTGCCACCAACGGCCCCGCGGAGGGCATGGAGCACGTGCTGGCGGCCGGCCGGGCCACCGGCAAGCCCAGCTATTACATCTGGACCGGGCAGATCGACGACCACGACGGGCTGGACGCCCTGCGGGCGGCCCACGTGCCCATCAGCTTCGGCATCCAGCGCTTCGCGGTCATGCTGGAGAAGGTGGCGGCCGCCCGCACGGCGGCGGAGCGGTATGCCCCGGCTCCCGCCCCTGTGCTGGAGGGCTCCTCCGGCCTGCTCAACGAGGCGGAGGCCAAGGGTCTGCTGTCCGCGGCGGGGGTGCGCACGCCGGAGCGGGTGCTGCTCCCCGCAGAGCCTGCCGCCGCCGACCTGGATCGGGTGGACTTTTCCGGCGGCCGGCGCTACGCGGTGAAGATCGTGTCCCGGGAGATCCTGCACAAGAGCGACATCGGCGGCGTGGTGCTGGGCGTCTCCGACCGGGCCGGGCTGGAGCGGGCCGCGGAGCAGATCCGTCGGGCCGGGGCCGCCTGCGGCAAGCCGGTGGAGGGCATCCTGGCCGAGGAGATGTGCGCCGACGGAACGGATATGGTGGTGGGCATCCGCAGGGATGACCTGTACGGTCTGGTGCTGATGGTGGGCCTGGGCGGCATCTATACGGAACTGCTGCACATGATCAGCATCCGGCTGCTGCCGGTCTCCCCTGGGGAGATCGAACGGATGCTGGACGAGATCCCCGGCTTTTCCAAGCTGGCGGCCGGCTATCGCGGCCAGCCGGCGCTGGACCGCGGGGCGCTGGCCGAGGCCGTGCTCCGCCTGTCCGAGCTGGCCTGGGCCAACCGGGAGCGGCTGAAGCTGCTGGAGATCAACCCCATCCGCGTCTTTGCCGAGGGGCAGGGCGCCGCGGCGCTGGACTGCGTGATGGAACTGGACTGAAAAAACGGGAGGAAAGAGCATGGCCAACAAGATAGAACTGATCGAGCGGTACTGCAAACGCTGCGGGGTCTGCGCCTATGTGTGCCCGAAAAATGTGTTTGACTGCGCGCCGGGGAAATACCCGGCCGCAGCCCGGCCCCAGGACTGCATCGGCTGCCGCCAGTGTGAGTACAAATGTCCGGATTTTGCGATTATCGTGGAGGTGAACAAGGATGCGTAAGGGCGACTACTGTTTTACGATGGGCGATGAGGCCATGACCGAAGGGGCCATTGCCGCCGGGGCCAGATTCTACGCCGGCTACCCCATCACGCCGTCCTCCGAGGTGGCGGAATCCTCCTCCGTGCGGCTACCCCAGGCGGGGGGCATTTACATCCAGTGTGAGGACGAGATCAGCAGCATGGCGGCGATCATCGGCTCCTCTCTGGCGGGCGGAAAGGCCTATACCGCCACCTCCGGGCCGGGCTTCTCCCTGATGCAGGAGAATCTGGGCCTGGCCGTGGCCTGCGAGATCCCCTGCGTCATCATCAACGTGCAGCGGGTGGGCCCCAGCATGGGTATGGCCACCAAGCCTGCTCAGGGCGATGTGATGCAGGCCCGCTGGGGGACTCACGGCGACCACGGCATTATCGCCCTCTCCCCCTCCTCCGTGCAGGACTGCTATGACCTGACCATCCAGGCATTCAATCTGGCGGAGCGCTTCCGCACGCCGGTGATCCTGCTGGCAGACGAATCCATCGGCCACCTGCGGGAGGCGTGGTTCCGCTGGGAGCCGGAGGAGGGCGACGTGATCGACCGGAAGCAGCCCGACTGCGAGCCGGAGGAATACTTCGTCCACGACTATGAAAGCTATGAGGACGGCATCGCGCCCTTCGCCCCCTGGGGGAGCCGGTACGTCACCCGCATGACCTCCATCAACCACGGCAAGGACGGCGTGCTGGACCGGGACCCCGCACGGATCGACCGCCTGGTCCACCACCTGACGGAGAAATATCAGCGCAACATCGACGAGATCACGATGACCCGCAGCTATGAGATGGAGGACGCGGAGTACGCCATCATCACCTTCGGCGGGACGGCCCGCCCGGCCCTGGCCGCCGTGCGCAAGGCGCGGGCCGTCGGGCTGAAGGTGGGACTGCTCCAGCTGGTCACCGTCTGGCCCTTCCCGGACAAGCAGGTGAAGGCGGTGCTGGACCGGGTGAAGGCGGTGGTCGTCCCGGAGATGAACCTGGGGCAGATCCGCAGTGAGGTGGAGCGCTGCAATTACGATCATGTGCCGGTTTACGGCGTCAACCAGATCCGCGGGACCATCATCACGCCGGACGAGATCCTGGAGAAGATCAAGGAGGCAGCCAAATGAAAACAATGACCTATCGGGACTACTTCCGCCCCAACGCTCTGCCCACCCCGTGGTGCCCGGGCTGCGGCGGCGGTCAGGTGCTGCAGGGGATCGTCCATGCCTTTGAGCAGCTTCAGCTGGACCCGTCCAAAACGGCGGTGATCTCCGGCATCGGCTGCTTCGGCAAGGCGGATTCCCACCTGTGTGCCAACGGCATCCACACCACCCACGGCCGGGCCCTGGCCTATGCCACCGGGCTGAAGCTGACGAACCCGGAGCTGACGGTGGTCTGCGTGGTGGGCGACGGCGACGGCATCACCATCGGCGGCAACCACTTTATCCATACGGCCCGCCGGAATGTGGACATCACTGTGGTCATGTGCAACAACTTCAACTATGGCATGACCGGCGGCCAGTACTCGGGCACCACCCCCACCGGGGCGATCACGGCGACCTCCCATTACGGCCACATCGAGCGGCCCTTCGACATCTGTAAGCTGGCTGAGACCTGCGGCGCAACCTATGTGGCCCGCAGCACCAGCGAGGACGTGCTGCGCACCGCCCGCTACGTGGCCGACGGCATCCGGCACAAGGGCTTCTCCTTCATCGAGGCCGCCGCCCCCTGCCCCATCCAGTTCGGCAAGAACAACGGGATGCGCTCCGCCCCAGAGCTGCTCCGCTGGATCAAGGAGCGGACGGTTACCCGGGAGCAGCTTGAAAAGCTGCCCCAGGAGGAGCGGGCCGGCAAGATCGTGACCGGTGTGTTCGTCAATGATAACAGCGTGCTGGACTACGGCACCCATAGCCTGGAGATCCAGAAGAAGGCGATGGCCCTGGCCGAGGAGGAGCGGGCCAAGCGGGACGAGGCTCCCATCCAGCGCCGGGACCTGGGCCGCAAGTGGGAGATCATGGTCACCGGCGTGGGCGGCCAGGGCTCCGTGCTGGGGGCCACCCTGCTGGGTGAGGCGGCGGCCAAAGAGGGCCACCAGTGCACCGTGGCCACCCTGTACGGCGGCGAAGTGCGGGGCACCTACGCCAAAGCCGATGTGATCCTGGACGACGCCCCCATCGACTTTATCGACGTGGAGATCCCGGATTTGGTGGTGGCCATGTCCAACGTGTCCTATGACCGGCATGTGGACAGCATGACGGAGGGCTCCATCCTGCTGTACAACAGCAGCCGGATCATCGAGCGCCCCAGCCGCGCCCGACAGATCGGAGTGCCGATGGACGATATCGCCCTGGCCGCGGGCTCGCTGGCGGCGGTGAATATGGCCGCCATGGGCGCGCTCATCAAGACCACCGGCGTGGTCCGGCCGGACAGCTTTCGCCGGGTCCTGGCCGAGCGCTTCGGCGAGAAGCCCGGTGCCCTGGAGACCAACCTGAAGGCCTTTGCCGCCGGGATGGAAGCCTGCTGAATCAAAGAGAAAGCGACCGGCGGCCATTTGGCCGCCGGTCGCTTTTTGCTGGATGGAGAGGGGGAAAAACTTACGCCCGGAGGGAGGCCCCGTGGCGGATGGGCTGCCAGCTTTGGGTGCGCCGCAGGAGGGCCAGCAGCTGCAGCGGCAGCCAGGTGGCCATGAAAATGGGGAAGAACAGCGCCGCCCGCACGGCGGCCGGGCCGCCGTACCCGCCGATGCGGGCCAGCACCGCTCCGCCCCCGGCGCACAGCAGGTAGGAGAGGGGGAGGGCCGCCAGGACCGCCAGCAGCGTCTCCGGCCCCTGGCCGGCGAGGAGAGCGGCCACCCGGGAGAGGACCAGCAGCAGGGCGGAGGCCGCCTGGAGATACGGCCCGTGGAGCATCAGCAGGCTGTCCGCCGCCAGGGCGCCGCCGGCCCCGCTCACCGCCCGGCAGAGGGGCGCGCGCTGGCTGTCCGCCACGTCCATCAGCCCGCTGCACCACCGCCGCCGCTGCCGCAGGGACAGGGCCAGGGTGGCCGGGGCCTCATCGTAAGTAAGGGCCTCCGGCACGAAGCGGACGCGGAAGCCATGCCGGGCGCACTGGGCGGCGAACTCCGCGTCCTCCGCGATGGTGCCGGTGTTCCAGCCGCCCAGGGCCTCAAGAACCTCCCGCCGGACGGCGAAGCCCGTGCCCACCAGCTTGGAGGACAGGCCGCAGTTCATCCGGGCCCGGGAGTAGAAGGTGTCGAACAGGGTGTAGTACAGGCCGTAGCACCCGGCCACCGGGCCGTCGGCGGGGTTCTTCACCCGCATGGCCCCCTTGCACACCTGTGCCCCGGCCTGAAAGGCGTCGTTCATCCGGGCCAGAAAGTCCGGGTGGACGACGTTGTCCGCGTCGAACACGCAGAAGGCGTCATACCCTCCGCCCATGAGCCGGGCCACCGCCTCGTGGAGGGCGTCCCCCTTCCGGCGGACGGCCCCGAAGCAGCGGAAGATCCGCGCCCCCGCCCGGAGGGCGGCCCCCTCGGTGCCGTCGGTGCAGTTGTTGGGGATGACGTACACGTCGAAGCGGTCCGCCGGGTAATTCTGGGCCTTGAGACTCTCCACCAGCGCGCCGATGACCGCCTCCTCGTTCCGGGCGGCGATGAGGCAGGCGAAGCGGGTCTTGGCCGGGGCCGCGGGGATGGGCTTGGGCTTTTTCAGGGCGAACAGGCCGACGATCAGGAAGTACAGGCTGACCGCCTTCAGCAGCAGGGTCAGGATGGTGAAAATATTGAGCCGCATGGGAGCATACCGCCTTTCCGCGTTCACCATAGCATCCGGAACGGGGCGCGGGCCACCAACCGCGGGTTGGGATCGCGTAAACCGCAGGTCGTCATTCCCGGCTTCGGAAGGGAAAAAGGCCGCCCGGATGCTCTGGCTGATGAGCCAAGCATACCAGGCGGCCTTTAAGGGCGGGCGGGGGGTTTCTTTAAGATTTCCTTAAAGCGGCGTGAGGCCGGCGGGGGCGGCATCCCCCGCCCGGGGCAGGGTGAGCTGGGCCTTGAACAGGTCTCCGTTGATGCTCAGGCTCAGGCTGCCGCCCTGGAGCTCCATCAGGCTCTTGGCGATGTTCAGCCCCAGGCCGCTGCCCTCGGTGGAGCGGGAGACATCCCCCCGGACGAAGCGCTCCATCAGCTCGTCGGCGCTGATGTTCAGCGCGTCCCGGGAGATGTTCTTGAAGGAGAGGGTCACGGTGCGGCCGTCGGCCCTGCCGTCGATATAGAGCCGGGTGCCCGGCTGGGCGTACTTGCAGGCGTTGCCCAGCAGATTGTCCAGCACCCGCCAGATGAGGGCGCCGTCGGCCATGCAGGCCGCGCCGTCCTCCGGCAGGGAGAGCACCGGCTCCAGCCCTGCGGCGGCCAGCCGGTCGGCGTACTCGCCCACGGCCTGCTCCACCAGCTCCTTCACCCGCCGGGGGGCGGGGCGGCAGGGCAGGCTGCCCGCGCTGGCCTTGGACATCTCCACCAGGTCCTCCGTCAGCTTTTTCAGCTTGCGGGACTGCCGGGCCAGCACCTCCAGGTACTCGGCCTCCTGCTCCGGGGTGTGGGGGCGCTGGAGCAGGTCCACGTAGTTGACGATGCTGGTGAGGGGGGTCTTGATGTCGTGGGAGACGTTGGTGATGAGCTCGGTCTTGAGCCGCTCGCTCTTCAGCTGCTCCTCCACGGCGATGGACATGCCCCGGCCCACGGCGTTCAGGTCCTCCCCGTGGCGCTTCAGGTCCCACACCATGCCCCGGGTGTTCACCTGGGCGGAGAGGTCCCCGGCGGCCAGGGCCTGGCCGGCCTTTTGCAGCCGCCGCAGCTGCACGGCCACCCAGCAGGCCGCCAGCGCCAGCAGGATCAGCACCGCCAGCAGCGCGCCGTAAGCACGATTGACGGCCAGGGCGGTGAGCAGGACGACGAGCACGCAGCCGCCCAGGATCGTCCGCCACACCATCGGCAGGGCCCGGGCCGCGCCCCGGATGCCCCGGCCCACGGCCTTCAGCACCCGCCACAGCAGGCGGAGCACCAGATAGGTCACGGTGTTGCACCACCATTTGCCCAGCTTCATCCGGGCGCAGAAGGTCATCCACAGGGCCCCCAGCAGGGCGGCCCCCGCGAAGATGCAGGCCAGCAGCAGGGCCCCCGTCAGGGGCAGGTCGCTCCAGCCCATGGAGCTGAGGGCCTCGCTCCCCAGCCAGACCAGCCCCACGCCCAGGAGGAAGTCGGCGGCCAGATAGAGGTCGAAGGGGATGTGCTCCTGCCAGCCGGGGAGGACCTCCTCCGTCCCCGGCCGCCGGCCGGCGGTGCGGGCCAGATAGACCACCAGGAACAGCTCCGCCAGGGCGCACAGCAGCAGGAGGGGGATGGCGCGGCCCTCCAGCCTGTCCATGGTCTGATACAGCCGGTAGATCTGGTACACCTCGTCCCGCACGGGGAGGTCCGGGTCCACATAGTAGGTCAGGCTCAGCCTGACCTTCGTGTCGCCGGTCTCCTCATCCACGGGCCAGTAGGTTTCCTCGATGTCCAGCGCCCTGTCCCCGCCGCGGTGGTTGTCGTAGATCACGTCCCCGTCCACGGAGAGGGCGAAGCGCACGTTGGTGAGGGCGCTGTCGGCGGGGTAGGCCCCGGCCAGCTGGTCCGCCAGGGCGGCGGTGTCCCAGTTCAGGCCGCGGTACTCCCGGTAGAAGAGCCAGAGGGAGTAGCCCTTATTGCTCACGGCGGCCCGGCAGAGCTCGCTGTCAAAAAAGTCCCCATTGCCCAGCGCGCCGGTGTAGGACGCGGCGTAGATGACGCCGTAAAGGGCCATCACCGGCATCAGCAGGGCGGCGATGAGCAGGGCCGCCCCCTTCACCCAGAAATTCCGGGCGATATTTTTAGCTCTCATGGCGCAGGTCCTCCATTTTGTACCCCAGGCCCCACACCACCTTGAGGTAGCGGGGGTCGGAGGGGTTGATCTCGATCTTCTGCCGCAGGTGGCGGATGTGGACGGCCACGCTGGTCTCCGCCCCCAGGGAATCCTCGTTCCACACCAGCTCATAGATCTGGCTGCTGGAGTAGATCCGCCCCGGGGAGCGGATGAGCAGCCGCAGGATGCTGAACTCCAGCGGTGTCAGGGCCACGGGCTCCCCGTCCACGGTGACGGCCTTGGTCTCCTCGTTGAGGCTGACGCCCCCCACGGTGTATACCCCGGCCTCGTTCCCGGTGTCCGGCCTGGCCCCCAGCAGGGTGTACCGCCGCAGCTGGGACCGCACCCGGGCCAGCACCTCCACCGGGTCGAAGGGCTTGGTGATGTAGTCGTCCGCGCCGATGTTCAGGCCCAGCACCTTGTCGCTGCTCTCGCTCTTGGCGGTGAGGAGGATGATGGGCACGTTGCTCTCCTGCCGCAGGGCGGCGGTGGCGGCGATGCCGTCCATCTTGGGCATCATGATGTCCATTAGAATGAGGTGCATCTCGTGCTCCCGCACGGCGGCCAGGGCCTCCTGCCCGTTGCAGGCGGTGTAGAGATCATAGTCCTGCCCGGACAGGTAGATCTTCAGCGCGGCGACGATGTCCGGGTCGTCGTCGCAGATGAGAATGCTGTACATGAGGCGTTCCCTCCCTTGTGTCTCTACTTTACCATTCCTCTCTTAAAAGGAAAAGAGGAACTTCCTTAAAACTTCTTTAAGACCGGGGCGAAAAAGATTTGCTTCCCTACCGAAATGATGGTATGATAGGGGCAGAATACGACAGGGGGCTGAACACATGATCTCGACCAAAGGCCGCTACTCCATCCGCATCCTGCTGGACCTGGCGGAGCACCGCAACGGGGCCTACATCCCCATGAAGGACGTGGCCGCCCGGCAGGAGATCTCCCTGAAATACATCGAGCGGCTCATGCCCGCCCTGCGGAGCGCCGGCCTGGTGGACAGCGTCCACGGCATCGGCGGGGGCTACCGCCTCAGCGGGGACCCCGCCGACTGCACCCTGTGGGACATCCTCCAGGCGGCGGAGGGGGACCTGGCCCCGGTGACCTGCCTCCAGAGCGGGGCGGCCCCCTGCGGCCGGGCGGCGGAGTGCCGCACCCTCCCGGTGTGGGAGGGCTACCATAAGCTGACCAAGGACTACTTCTCGGGCATCACCCTGGCGGACCTCATGGCCGGGGACCCGGCGGACAACTACATGATCTGAACGGACGGAACGCCCCCCCGCTGCCCCGGCAGCGGGGGTATTTTTCTGCCCGCAGAAGGCGGCCGGCGGCCGCCTTTTGTGTTGTGCACTTTGATGACGGCCGCTGACACTTTTCGGGAGAGCCGCCCCGGCGGGCGGAGATATTGCCTAAAAACAGGGGGTATGGCCCGGGGCGGTTTGTATATTTTCCAAAATGCCCCCCGAAATCGGGGGGAACTTTGTGCGGCGTCCAAAACTTGATTTTCGGCGGCAAAACCCCTTGATTTTGGATTTTGCAAGCGTTAGAATCTCATTATCAAAGTTTGAACGAACTTTGAACAAAGCATGAACAGGCCTTGAGGAACGAAAATTTTTTGTGCTATATCTCCAGCCTGACGAGGTTCGGAGTACAAAAATTTGTTCGAGTCGCCCGATGCTGGCGGGGCTTCTTGATAGACCACTTTGTTTATGCCTTCCCCCCGCGCGTCCGTTCCGATCCAACACCGAAACTAAAAACGGAAAAGGAGAGAAAACAAAATGGCAGACCTTCGTGTAAGTGACCGTCAGATCAACACCATGGGCCGCATTGGCTACTTTCTTCTCAACTGTCAGAACGCATTCTCCATCTGTATCCCCACCTTCCTTGTCATTTACGGCACCAACGCCCTGGGCCTCAAGATCGCCCTCATCTCCCTGATGATGGCCCTGGTCAAGGTCTTTGACGGCATCACCGACATTCTCGCCGGCATCATCATCGACAAGACCAACACCCGCTGGGGCAAGGCCCGTCCCTGGCTGCTCTTCGTGTGCGTGCCTTACGGCCTGTGCTTCGCCGCCGAGTTCCTGGTGCCCGAATCCTGGGGCTCCGGCGCCAAGATGGCCATGCTCGCCATCTTCTACACCCTGACCGTCTCCGTGTTCGGCACCATCGTGGGCATCGCCACCCGCGCCATGCTGCCCCGCATGAGCACCAACAACAAGGAGCGCGGCAAGGTCGGCGCTGTCTGCGGCGCCGCCTCCGTCACCCTGTGCGGCTTCCTGATGGCCTTTGTGTTCCCCCTGCAGAAGAAGCTGGGCTTCGGCGGCACCTTCATCCTGTTCGGCACCATCGTGTTCATCCTGACCCTGCTGGGCTTCCTGATGTGCCGTGAGCTGCCCGACGAGGTGCTCTCCGCCGCCGCCAAGAGCAACGTGGTCCACTTCAAGGACATGGTCTACAACCTGGCCCACAACAAGTACGCTCTGCTGCAGTTCTTCACCGTGCTCATCGCCCAGATCGCCGGCCAGTTCATCATGGCCTGCGGCACCTACTATGCCATCTACGTTCTGGGCAGCCAGAGCTACTACACCCAGTTCATGCTGTGCGGCGCCTTCGGCTCTCTGGCCGGCCTGTTCGTCAGCCCCTTCCTGAGCGCCAAGCTGAGCAACCGCGCCACCTACCTGATCGGCTGCGCCATGGCCATCGTGGGCTTCGGCGTCATCCGTATCACCGGGGACAACCCCACCGTCGTGATCGTGGCCTTCTTCTTCATCCTCATGGGCGGCCAGGTGTTCACCAACGGCCAGGGCGTGGTCTTTGCCGCGCAGAGCGTTGAGTACGGCGAGTGGAAGAACGGCATCCGTTCCGACGGCGTCATCTCCTGCACCGGCAACGTGGGCCACAAGATCGGCTCCGCTGTGGGCTCCGCCCTGGTGGGCGCCCTGCTGGCCGGCGCCGGCTTCGTCGAGGGCGGCGTGGAGCAGGTCGCCTCCGCCGTCAACGGCATCAAGCTGGTCTACACCGTGGGCACCCCCGTGGCCTACCTGGTCCTGCTGGTGTTCTTCGCCCTGACCTGGAACATAGACAAGCTGATGCCCCAGATCTCCGCCGACCTGGCCGAGCGCCGCAAGGCCAAGCTGGGCCACGAGTAAGCAGACCGCTTCCACGGCATAAACAAGTAAACGCAAGCGTGACAGCGGCCGGGCATTGCCCGGCCGCTGTTTTTGCGCGGGGAAGGACGGATGCCGTCCGCCCGCGGGCCGCCGGGGACAGCGGCCCCTACAGATTGCCGCATACCACCCGCGGGCCGGGGGACCCGGCCCCTACAGACCTCCCGGCGGCAGGCCCGTGCGGGGCTGTCCGGCGCCGCCGTAGGGGCCAATGTCCTCATCGGCCCGCCCGCCCCGTCAAAAAGCGCCCCGGGCCGGAAGGCCCGGGGCGCTGTGTTCCGCTATGCTCCGCTCAGCCGGCGTCCTCGATGAGGCCGTAGCCGCCGTCGTTGCGCTTGTACACCACGGCGAAGGCGCCGTCGTCCTCCTTCTTGAAGGCGAAGAAGGCGTGCTCCAGCAGCTCCATCTGGAGGATGGCCTCGTCCACAGTCATGGGCTTCAGGGGGAAGCGCTTGGTGCGCACCACGTTGAACTCCTCTTCCTCCTCCACGGGGACGAAGGTGGAGGGCTCGTCCACCGTGCGCTCAAAGGCGTCCTGGCGCAGACGCTTCTCCAGGCGGGTCTTGTGCTTGCGCAGCTGCCGCTCCATGGAGGTGACTGCCGCGTCCACGGAGGCGAACATGTCCGAAGTGCTCTCCGCCACCCGGAGGATGGTGCCGCCGGACCGGACGGTGAGCTCCACCTTGTTCCGGTCCTTCTCCACACTGAAGACGAGGTTTGCCTCGCAGTCGGTCTTGAAATACCGCTCCAGCTTGGTCACCTTTTTCTCGGCGTAGTCGTGGAGCTTCTGGGGCAGATGGACCTTTTTCTCTGTGAACGTGATCTTCATTGTGTTCAGCTCCTTTCGCCCCCGCGGGGACAGGGGGCTTTTTGGGAGGTTCCCCTCCGCTGTCTACAGTATAGCACATCACGGCGGAAAAGAAAAGAGTTTTATGCTAAATTCACAGTTACTTTACAAAATGAGGATTTTGGTTTGTGGAAAATGCGGACGCCGGCCCTCATCTCCTGCCCCGGCGGGCGGAGGCCAGGAGCGTCATGAGCTGCCGCCTGCCCAGGAGGAGCATGACGGCCGCTCCGCCGGCCTGCACCGCCTGCCAGCCGGGCCAGCCGAAGCAGAGGAACAGGATCTGCGCCGTCAGCACGGCGGT
Source organism: Anaerovibrio sp. (assembly GCA_963647775.1). Taxonomy (GTDB): domain Bacteria; phylum Bacillota; class Clostridia; order Oscillospirales; family Oscillospiraceae; genus Enterenecus. The sequence goes on along the minus strand of CAVJBM010000093.1, from coordinate 885 downwards.
GCTCACCAGCAGGGTCTTTTTGAACAGTCGGAAGGGGATCAGCCGCCGGGCGTTCCTGGCCCGCACCAGGAACACGACGAAATAGCTGGCCAGCGTGGCCAGGGCCGCCCCCTGGATGCCCAGGGGAGAGGGGATGAGCAGCGCGTTCAGCGCAATGTTGATCCCTGCCCCCAGCAGCGAGGTCCAGAGGGACAGGGCGCTTTTCCGCGTGACCGTATAGACGCTGCCCAGGAAGGAGGTGAAGGCGCAGAACAGCATGGCGGCGCACAGCACGGGCATATACCGCCACGCCTCGTAATAGGCGGCGTCGGCCAGGACGCGGAGCTCCAGCCTGGTCAGGGCGACCATCCCGCTGCACGCCAGGGACAGGGCGGAGAGCAGCGCGGCCCACACGCTGCTGTAAAAGCCGGCCTGCTCCCGCAGGCTGCTCTTCGCCTCGCTGACCGCCGAGTACTGCCACGCCTGCATGACCACGCTGGACAGCAGCGTCAGCATGGTGGGCAGCTTGTTGGCCACGGTGTAGATGCCGTTGGCCCCGCTGCCCAGCATGGCGGAGATCATATAGCGGTCGGACACGCTGGTGATCCACCAGAACACGGTGGTGGGGATGAGGGGCACGCTGTAGCGGAGCATGCTCCGCAGCAGCCGACGGTTGGGACGGAGGGTCAGCCGCCGCCACAGCCGCCGTTTCACCACGAGATAGGCCGTGCTCAGGGCGTCCGCCAGCCCCACGGACAGCACATAGCCCGTCACCCCCAGGCGGAGCACCGTCAGGAACAGCACGTTCAGCGCGACCACCAGCAGGGTGTTCAGCAGCCCCTGCTTGGCGTACAGCACCGTGTCGCCCCCGGCGCGGACATACTGCTCGCACACGGCGTGGTAGCA
>CAVJBM010000092.1:0-7077 GCA_963647775.1 Anaerovibrio sp. | reverse complement strand
AATGGATAATTGACAATGGATAATTGATAATTATTTGCCGGGGTCATCGGCGCTCTCTCTGCTGCTTTTGACAATTGCGGTGAGCAGTTTAAGCAATTCTGTCGCGTCACCGTGTGCGGCCTGGTATTGAAGCGAGGTCAGATAGCCTGTTTCGTGGAGCAGTTCCAGCCAATAGCAGGTCTCGCTGCACTCTTTTAGAGCAAGGCTCATTTTGAATACAAAATCATTTTTGCTGAAGCCCTGAATGGCTTCCCGCACGTTTGCGCCGATGCTTGTCCCGGCGCGAAGAAGCTGCTTGGAAAGGACATATTCACGCTTTTCGGCGGAAAGAAACTGATATAAGCGAACGATCCGTATGGCAAACGCTTTGCTTTTTGACTCAATGGCGTTTTCTCTCAAGTTATCGCCCCATTATCCATTCTCAATTGTAAATTATCAATTACTTACGAGATATCCGCCATATCCAGATACTTATACCCGTTATCGGCGATGTGGTCCTTGCGGCCCTGGAGGTTGTCCCCCAGCAGCAGGTCAAAGACCTGGGCGGTGCGCTCCGCGTCATCGGGCATGACCTTGATGAGCCGCCGGGTGTCCGGGCTCATGGTGGTCAGCCACATCATGTCCGGCTCGTTCTCGCCAAGACCCTTGGACCGCTGGAGGTCGTACTTCTTTCCCTCGCCCTCCAGCTGGGATACCACCTCGGCCTTCTCCTTGTCGGAGTAGGCGAACCACGTCTTGTCCTTACAGGTGATCTCGTACAGGGGGGACTCGGCGATGTAGACGTACCCCTCCTTGATGAGGGTGGGGGTCAGGCGGTAGAGCATGGTGAGGATCAGCGTGCGGATCTGGAAGCCGTCCACGTCGCCGTCGGTGCAGATGATGATCTTGCTCCAGCGAAGGTTATTGAGGTCGAAGGAGTTCAGCTCCTTGCTGGCCTTGTGGGACACCTCCACGCCGCAGCCCATGACCTTCAGCAGGTCGGTGATGATCTCGCTCTTGAAGATGCGGGCATAGTCCGCCTTCAGGCAGTTGAGGATCTTGCCCCGGACGGGCATCAGCCCCTGAAATTCCGCGCTGCGGCTCTGCTTGCAGGCGCCCAGGGCGGAGTCGCCCTCCACGATGTAGAGCTCCCGCCGGGACACGTCCCTGGTGCGGCAGTCCACGAATTTCTCCACCCGGTTGGAGATGTCCAGGGAGCCGGACAGCTTTTTCTTGATGCCCAGGCGGGTCTTTTCCGCGGTCTCCCGGCTGCGCTTGTTGATGAGCACCTGGGCGGCGATCTTCTCCGCGTCGAAGGGATTTTCAATGAAGTAGACCTGCAGCTGGCTTTTCAGGAAGTCGGTCATGGCGTCCTGGATGAATTTGTTGGTGATGGCCTTCTTGGTCTGGTTCTCGTAGGAGGTCTGGGTGGAGAAGCTGCTGCTCACCAGCACCAGGCAGTCCTCAATGTCGCCCCAGGTGATCTTGGCCTCGGACTTGGTGTATTTGCCGTTCTGCTTCAGCCACGCGTCGATGGCGGAGACAAAGGCGGACTTCACCGCCTTTTCCGGGGAGCCGCCGTGCTCCAGCCAGGAGGAGTTGTGGTAGTATTCGATGACGTTCACCGCCGTGGAGAAGCAGAAGGACACCGACAGCTTCACCTTGTACTCCGGCTTGTCCTCCCGGTCCCGGCCCCGGCGCTCCGCCTGCCAGAACACCGGCTGGGTCATGGGATTCTCCCCGGCCAGCTCCCGCACGTAGTCGATGATGCCGTCGTCATAGCGGAACTCGGTGGTCTCGAACTTGCCGCTTACCTGATCGCGGAATTTGAAGGTCACTCCGGCGTTGACCACCGCCTGCCGCTTCATGATGTCGGTGTAGTAGCCGGCGGGGATGTCGATGTCGGTGAACACGTCCAGGTCGGGGAGCCAGTGGAATCTGGAGCCCGTCTTTTTCCGGTCGGCGGGCTCCTTTTTCATCTCGCCCACCAGCTCGCCCCGCTCAAAGTGCAGGGTGTACTTGAAGCCGTCCCGGTAGATCACCGCGTCGAACCAGCGGGAGGCGTACTGGGTGGCGCAGGAGCCCAGGCCGTTGAGACCCAGAGAGTACTCGTAGTTGTCCCCCTCGCCGTTCTTGTACTTGCCGCCGGCGTACAGCTCGCAGAACACCAGCTCCCAGTTGTAGCGGCCCTCCGCCTCGTTCCAGTCCACGGGGCAGCCGCGGCCGAAGTCCTCCACCTCGATGGAGCGGTCCTCGTACCGGGTGACGATGATCTGATTGCCGTGGCCCTCCCGGGCCTCGTCGATGGCGTTGGAGAGGATCTCGAATACGGCGTGCTCGCAGCCCTCCAGCCCGTCAGAGCCGAAAATGACCCCCGGGCGCTTCCGTACCCGGTCGGGGCCCTTGAGGGAGGAAATGGAGTCGTTGCCGTAGGATTTGCTTGCAGTCGTTTTGGCCATGATCGCACCTGCCTATATAATATCAATATAGTATAACCCAGAACCGGGGGCGCAGTCAAGGCATACAAACGCCGCCGGCTGCGGCGGCCAAAATTTCCAGAAATTTCGCCTTTCCTATTGAAAACCCCGGCAAAAAGAGTATAATCAGTCCATAAAGCGCAATCCCCCATGGGGGATTATTCGTTCCTGCCAGAACGAATAAAGGGCTTTCAAAAACCGAAGGAGGAATCAGCATGAAGAAAAGCGTATCCCTTGCCGTGCGGGTGCTGGCGGCAGTGCTGGCCTATGCCGCGCTGCTGATGCTGGCGCCGACGGCCTTTGCCGCGGAGGCGGGCAGCCTTGATAATTTCAAGGCCACCGAGACCTACACCGAGGGCCAGTTCACCGACGTGCCCAAGGCGTGGTATGCCGCCAGCGTCAAGACCGCCTACGAGCTGGGCCTGATCAAGGGCGTGGGCGGCGGACAGTTCAACCCCACCGGGAACATCAGCATCATGGAGACCATCGTCCTGGCCTGCCGCATCCACAAGACCTACTACACCGGGGACGGCAGCTTCGTCCAGGGCAAGCCCTGGTATCAGGTCTACCTGGACTACGCGGTGGCCAACGGCATCATCGTGAAGGACCAGTACCCCGATTACCAGGCCAAGGCCACCCGGGCCATTTTCGCCCAGGTGCTGGCCAAGGCTCTGCCGGCAGAAGCCCTGCCGGTGATCAACCGGGTGGATGACGACGCCATTCCCGACGTGGCCGCCAGCCTGCCCTACGCCGCGCCCATCTATCAGCTGTACCGGGCGGGCATCCTCACCGGCGGCACCGACGGCGCGTTCAGCCCCGCCACCCGCATCGCCCGGTCTGAGGCGGCGGCCATCGCCGCCCGCATGGCCCGCCCCGCCGAGCGCAGGAGCATTACCCTCACCGTCTGCGCCGCGAAGGGGCATACCTGGGACGCGGGTACGGTGACGAAAGCGGCGGCCTGCGAAACTGCCGGAGTCAAAACGCTGACTTGTACGGTATGCGGTGAGACAAAAACGGTGGAGATAGCTGCGCTTGGTCACAGCTATGGGCAGGGAGTTACCTGCGCCCGCTGTGGCAAGGAACGTCCCTTGGAGATGACTGCGGCAGAAAAGACGGAAGCAGGAAAGGTGTACTACATTTTAAACCGCAGCAGATATTATGACGATGCAAACGGATGTTATCGCTATCTGTTCAGTTTGCAGGATAGAGCCGGGAATTATATTAAGGCTCCTTGTAAGGTCAAGGTGGAGATTGTAAACGATGATGGACAGACTGTGTACAGCGGCATAAAGCTGGTTCATACCAGTGATTTTGGAACATGGACCAATAACAACTCGAGTAGGTCTTATACAGCCGCCGCGGTATATGTTTACGACAGCGAAATCACACCGGGGACGGATGATGGCGGTAAGATCACCTTTACTGTGCTCAATGATGGATATTTCAGCTTTGATCCGGATAAGTACACGATCTATAGTGGGCTCCCCAAAATAGACTTAGCAGCCCAGTGCAGTCTGAAACTTCCGTCTGTGCCCTATGTAATTCGTGAGTACTCCTACTATTCTGACAAGCTGGAGGCCAGTACTACCATCACGGGAATCACATATAAGTTTGTGGAGGGTTATAACGGAGAGGTTACCCTGTATATTTACTACAGCGGCGAAAAGACCTATGATTACCGTGGCTCCGGGCAGAGCCGCAATCTCAAGATTGGCTGGAAGCTGTATGATGAGGAAGGGTATGTGGTAGACACCGGAACGCACTACGGTTCTTCGCTTGCTCAGGGTGATAAGTTCAAGGATTCGGAAGGGAGAATTTATAACCTGAAGCCCGGAAAATATAGACTGGAAATCATCAGCACCAACTGATTGAAAAGGGCCCGCCAATGGCGGGCCCTTTTTTGCTCCCTCCCTTGCCAAACCGCCCGCGCTGTGATAGTCTGGTAGCAGAATCTGAACAAAGGAGCGTGCCGGCTGTGAGCAAGTACATCCTGGCCCTGGATCAGGGCACCACCAGCTCCCGGGTCATCCTCTTCGACCAGGAGCAGAACATCGTGGGGATCAGCCAGAAGGAGTTCGCCCAGATCTACCCCAAGGAGGGCTGGGTGGAGCACGACGCCATGGAGATCTGGTCCTCCCAGTACGCCACCATGATGGAGGTCATCGCCCAGAGCGGCGTGGACGTGGGCGACATCGCCGCCATCGGCATCACCAACCAGCGGGAGACCACTATTCTCTGGGACAGGGAGACCGGCCGCCCGGTGTACAACGCCATCGTCTGGCAGTGCCGCCGGACGGCGGACATCGTGGACGGCCTGCTGGCCGATGGCCTGGGGGACCACATCCGGGAGACTACCGGCCTGGTGCCCGACGCCTATTTTTCCGCCACCAAGATCAAGTGGATCCTGGACCACGTCCCCGGCGCCCGGGAGCGGGCGGAGGCGGGCAAGCTGCTGTTCGGCACGGTGGACACCTGGCTGGTGTGGAAGCTCACCGGCGGGGCGGTCCACGTCACCGACGTGACCAACGCCAGCCGCACCATGCTCTACGACATCCACAAGCTGGACTGGGACGACACCCTGCTGAAGGCCCTGGACATCCCCCGGTCCATCCTGCCGGAGGTGCGCTCCTCCAGCGAAATTTACGGCTATGCCGAACTCCCCGGCGGCCGGGTGCCCATCGCGGGCATCGCCGGCGACCAGCAGGCGGCCCTCTTCGGCCAGGGCTGCTTCGCCCCCGGGGACGCCAAGAATACCTACGGCACCGGCTGCTTCCTGCTGATGAACACCGGCAACCAGCCCTGCGTCAGCCGCAACGGCCTGATCACCACCGTCGCCGTGGGGCTCAACGGCGGGGTGCAGTACGCGCTGGAGGGCTCGGTGTTCGTGGGCGGCGCGGTGATCCAGTGGCTGCGGGACGAGATGCGCTTCTTCACCGACAGCCGGGACGCGGAGTACTACGCTGAGAAGGCGGGGGACAACGGCGGGGTCTATCTGGTGCCCGCCTTCACCGGGCTGGGCGCGCCCTACTGGGACATGTACGCCCGGGGCTGCATCGTGGGCATCACCCGGGGCACCAAGCGGGAGCACATCATCCGCGCGGCGCAGGAGTCCATCGCCTATCAGGTGGCGGGACTGGTGAAGGCCATGGAGGCGGACACCGGCCTGCCCCTCACCTCCCTGAAGGCCGACGGCGGCGCCAGCCGGGACCGGTTCCTCATGCAGTTCCAGGCGGACATCATCGACCGGGAGGTCCGCCGCCCCGCCATCCGGGAGACCACCGCCCTGGGGGCGGCCTACTTGGCGGGCCTGGCCACCGGCGTGTGGAGCGGGCTGGACGAGATCCGGGCCCTCTGGGCCTGCGACACCACCTTCTATCCCCGCATGGAGGCCGCCCAGCGGCAGCGCCTGCTGGCGGACTGGGACCGGGCGGTGGAGCGCAGCCGCGGCTGGAGCAAATAAGGGCATCGGGCCCTGCGATATCACAAGAGCCGCAGCTGTTTAGGCCCGCGCGCGAAAAAATTTTCTCCAGCCCCTTCCCAGACGGGCCTGACGGTGTTATACTGCGAAGTGTTGAATTTTTGATACCCGCAGACAGGAGTTTTGATACCATGAAGGCCACCGGAGAGACAGAAAACGCCCACAAGCACCGCCTGCACCCCGTCGGGATGCGCAACGTGAAGTCGGCCATCGCCGCCGCCATCTGCGCGCTCATCTACTACTTCCTGGGCCGGAGCCCCGCCTTCGCCTGCATCGGCGCCATCTTCGGCACCGGGCGGGACTACGGGGACTCCAAGCTCCAGGGGGGCAACCGCTTTTTCGGCACCCTCATCGGCGGCCTGCTGGGCATGGGCCTGTTCCGGGTCTATCTCATCTTCTACCCACAGGGCGGGCGGCATTTATTGCAGATCCCCCTGGTGTTCGTGGGGGTCATCATCCTCATCATGCTGTGCCAGCGGTTCTGGGTGGGGGGCGTGCAGCCCGGCGGCGTGGTGCTGTGCATCCTGCTGTTCAACACCCCGGTGGACACCTACATCAGCTACTCCATCCACCGCATCGTGGACACCGGCCTGGGCGTGCTGGTGGCTATGGTGGTGAACAGCCTGTTCCCCGGCGGCTTCACCTTCCGCTGGATGGAGCGCCTGCTGGGCCGGTCCGCCGGGCAGGGCGGGGGAGAGGCTTGACAAAGCCGCCCCCATCCTCTATACTGTTACAGTTAAATGGCAGAGATGGGAAGCAGTACGCGCTTCAACGGAGTTCAGAGAGCCGCCGGTCCGGTGCAAGGCGGTCTCCGCCGCGCGGAAGTCGTCCCTGAGCCGCGGACCTGAAGGCAGTAGGGCCCGCCGGGCCCTCCCGTTACAGAGGCCAAGAGCGTCCCGCAAGGGAAATTCAGGTGGTACCGCGGACTTTCGTTCGCCCTGAGCAATGCTTGGGGCGGACTTTTTTATTTGCCCCGAAAAGGAGTGTTTTTGATGAACAGAGAACTTCCCAAGGTGTACGAGCCCCAGGAGGCCGAGGGCCGCATCTATCAGATGTGGGAGGACGCCGGCTGCTTCAAGGGCGTCCGTGACCCGGACAAGAAGCCCTTCACCATCGTCATGCCGCCCCCCAACGTCACCGGCC
>CAVJBM010000091.1:0-4948 GCA_963647775.1 Anaerovibrio sp. | reverse complement strand
CGGTGCGGAGGGAGTCCGGCACCTCGGGGGCGGAGGGCAGTTCGCCCTCCACTCCACCGGAGCAGCGGTAGGGATCCCGGTCTCGGTCATAGTCCTCCGAGACGTGGCCGCTCATCAGCGTGTCGTCGTAAGCGTCCCCGACCACCAGATAGTCCCCGGCGGAGAGGGTCAGCACATGCATGATGCCGTAGCCCATCTTCTCCTCCGCCGGTTGATCCGGGCCCTTGAAATTATAGGCCAGGCTCACCGCTTCGTAGACGGCGGCGGTGACTGTGCCGTTCTCCCGGAAGTGGACCTCCCTGAGGGTGGCCTCCGTCTCGGCGGAGAGGATGTAAACGCCGTCCTCTTTCCAATAGGCGTGCATGGCAGACGCCCGCTGGGCGGCGTCGGCGCACAGCCGGTCCGACGCGGGGGTGCCGGCGGTCTCGTCCCCGCCGATCGCCGCATTGCGGCAGGCAAAATACGCCGTCACGGCCTGGGCCACCCGGGACATGTCATCGCCGGGGGCAGGCACCTCCGCGGAGGGGCTGGGGGTGGGCGTGGGCGTTGTGGTCGGCGTGGGGCCGGTCTGGGCGCACCCCGCCAGCAGGAGCATTAGGGCCAGCGCCCCGGCCATCAGCTTTTTCATATCAGGTCTCCTTTCTGCCGCTGTGGGTCCGCCCGGTCAGGAGACGGACCTGTCATATATGATCTCGTCCCGGTGGGCCGCCAGCAGGCCGTCGATATAGTCCCGCACATAGTCCTGCACCTCGGCGGGCTGGTCCACCGTGGTGTATTCCAGGCCGTGGGCCTCGCAGTACTCCCGGGCCAGAGCATTTTTCACGTTGAGACGGGAGATGGCCCCGGGCAGCCGCTCCGCCAGGCGGTCAAAGTACTCCTCCGCCGTGATCCCCTCTTCGGCGCAGTATTCGTCGATGGGCTGCTTTCCCTGCTCCTCGGGCCAGTCATAATAGGCCGTCCGCACCGCCGCCAGCCAGTCGTCCACCTCCTCCTGGGCGGCGGTGCAGCCCCGGCGCTCCGCCTCCTCATAGAGAAGGACATTTTCCAAGATCATGTCCACGATCTCCCGGTCGGTGCCCTCCGCCAGCTGGGCGTCAGCGATGGCCAGCTCCCGTCGATAGCTGTCCACGGCGGCCCGGGTGATCTCCTTGTCCCCGTACCGGGCCAGCACCTGATCGGCGGGGCCGCCGGCGCACCCCGCCAGCAGGAGCGCCAGGGCCAGCGCCCCGGCCAGCAGCTTTCTCATAAAAATTCCCTCCTGTCCGTAATTCAGTCGAAATAGCCGTCAAACAGCTGCCAGGTCTGCACGCCCCGCTGGAAGTACAGCTGGCTGAGACTGCCGGTGCCCTGGGTGCCGGCGGTGGAAATGCTGCCCATGTTGGGGCCGTAGCTGCTGGGGTCCACGGCGTCCGGCCACTCCTGCCGGGGGGCGGTGTAGTACACCCCGTCCCAGGTGTTGAGGAAGCAGGCGTCGGAATTGCCGTCCGCCCGGCAGATCTGCACCAGCCGCCGGTTGAAAACCACCTTGACCTCGGCGATGCCCGACGGGTCGGAGCCCTGGAGGCCGCTGGCCCCCACCAGGTCCACCAGATCCAGGGAGAAGTCCATCCTCCGCGCCTTCAGGTCGTAGCCGAAGAGATAGTCCTCCGTGCGGAAAATGAGGTAGTCGCTGCTGAGGTATTCGATCCGCCAGCCGCTGCCCACGGCGGTGTCCGGCGTGATGTCCTTGGGCCGCAGGTCGGACAGAGGGCGGGTGTCCAGCTTGAAGGGTATCCAGGTCTTGCCGTCCAGAATGTACCGGGTGTCGCACACCTCGATGCCGGAGATGAGCTCGCCCACCCGGTCGTCCCAGCTATGGTAGATGTACTCCACCCCCGCCGGGGCCTTCTCGCCGAAGCGCCACGTGCCGGCGGTCACGTCGATGTGGCAGGGCTGCTCCCCCAGCTCGAGCCGGTCCGGGTCGCCGTAGTGGATCACCAGCTTGGTGCCGTCCGCCGAAGCCTCCACCGACGTCATGATGGAGCCCTGGACGGAGGGCTGGGTGTCCGGATCGTTGTACAGCTTTTTGAAGTCCACAGAGAAGGTGATCTCATCGGCCTTCAGGTCGTAGCCGAACAGGCCGAAGATGCCCCAGAAGATGATGTAGTCGTCGCTCTCGTACACCAGGGGCAGGCCGACGCCCGCCTCGCCGTGGAGGTCGAGGGCGTCCAGGTCCACGGCCACGTCCGCCAGCAGGCCGGTCTTGCCGTCCTCCCACCAGGCGGAGGTGCCGATGCCGCTGCTGTTGGCGGAATAGAGCTTCTCCAGATAGGTGTCGTCGGCGGCGCTGTAGTAGCAGGAGACCCAGGGCCAGATGAGGCAGCTGCTGGTGATCTGCCCCAGCACCTCATAGCACCGCTCCCGGTCCCCGTCGATGCCGTCGGGGAAGTATTGGGCCCGCCTGTCCGGATCGTTCAGCAGGCTGGCGTAGACGTTATAGAAGCTCGGGTTCCCCTGGTCCCACACGCACTCCTGGTTGGACACGGGGAGCAGGTCGCTCAGGTGATAGATCGGGTCGTTCTTCTGGGTGCCGGTGTAGCTGGCGAAATAGAGCTTCTCCAGCTCCTCCCGGGGGATGGTGCGCAGCAGGTCCGCCCGGCACTCGGGCAGGTACATGCGGTACAGGCCCACGCCGCCCTCCGTGCCCGCCCAGAGGTAGGTCACCTTGCCGTCCGCCACCCACAGCTGGCCGTTCAGCTGGCCCAGCAGGCCGGTGGCGTCGGTAAAGACCGTCTCCTGCTTCTCGCCGAAGTAGTCGATGCGCACCAGGTCGGTGCCGTTCTGCACGCCGTAGATCCAGTCCCGGCGGCAGCACAGCACCCGGAAGTTCTCCACCTCCGCCACGTTCCACAGGCGCTCGCCGTCGGCGGAGGAGCGGACGTAGAGCACGCCGTCCTCGCACATGGCCTGGTAGCCGTCTCCGATGTCCCAGCCGTAAGGGACGGAGGCGTTGTAGCCGTCGCCGCCGTAGCCGTAGTCCAGCCACTTGGCGAAGTACTCGTCGTAGGTGGGCTCGCCCGCCGGCAGGTCCCAGGGGAGCCGGTCCGGCGGGGCCAGGTCGGTCACCGTCTGGTCGGGGGTGGGCGTGGGCGTGGGTGTTGGCGCCGGCGTCCCGGCGGGGCCGGACTGGGCGCAGGCCGCCAGCATCAGCAGCAGAGCCAAGGCAGCGGAAATGACCAGATGTTTTTTCATGGGTGAGTCCCTCCTGTCTTGGTTTCTATCCTGTTAGACGGAACAAAGGCCGTTTTTGTGACATGAATTTGCAGATTTTTATTTTTTCGGCGGGTTGTACAGTTTTAAGCCCTCCGCTATGTGCAGGATGTCATCCTGGCTCAGGCGGGAATTTATCTTCACCAGTACCCCAAGATCCTCCCGAACCCATGCCAACAGGTTCGCGCGGCTGACTTCGCTTCCCGGATAAAAGTATCCCTCAACTCCATTGATTTCCACGGGAATTCCCGGTCCATCGGAATCATTGACCGTCAGGCCCAAACCGTCGGTTATCAGGTCGTAAGAAAAGACAAAGCCCTCGTCCTTAGACCCCGGAAGGGAATACATAACAACACAGGAAAGGTCATCCCGGAACACATCCGCCCGTTCATACCCCTCCGGAATCCACGTCAGTTCAAACTCCGGCAGTACCTCGCCGGGCTCCTCCCCGGTGAAGCGATAGACGATCTGATTCTCGTACACCTCCCGGAACCAGCGGGTCACGGCGGCCCGGGCCACGGGGTCCGCCGCCATCCACACCCCAAAGCCGATGACGGCCGCCAGGAAAATGGCCGCCGCCCGCCGCAGCACCGGGTGCTTCGGCCGTTTCTTCTCCGCCCGCTTCTCCTCATACAGCCGGAAAATGCGCTCCTCAAACCCCGGCGAGAGCTCATCGGGGCAGTCCTCCTCCGCGGGGATGGATGCCAGCATGGCGTCCCGCACGGCGGCCGCCGCCTTCCGCAGCTGGGCGTCGGTGATCAGCAGTTTACCCATTGTCTCCCTCCTTCTCCAATTCCAGCGCAAGGGCCGCCTTCGCCCGCCAGATCAGCTTGCGCACGGCGGGGGGCTTCATCTCCAGCAGCTCCGCCGCGGAGTAGCCGCAGTCGAACCGCAGCAGCAGCACCTCCCGGTAGCGGGCGGGCAGGCGGGCCATGGCGTCCGCCAGGCCGTAATCCCCCGGCATGGGGAACTCCAGCCCGGCCAGCTCCTCATCGAACTCGTCGGCGAAGCGCCGCCGGCCCCGGATGATGTCGATGGCTTTGCGCTCTACTATAATAACGATGTAGGCGCGGGTTTTCGGACACTCGATCTCAGAAATTTTTTCAAAATTTTCAATGATGGACAAAAATGCCTGGTGCACGGCGTCCTCGGCGTCCTGTTCATTGCGCAGGATGCGGCGGGCCACGGCGTGCATCTGGTTTTTGTAGCGCAGGTACAGCCGCTCGAACTTGTCCTGGTCGGCGGCGGTGTCGAGCATTTGCAGATAGATGATCATGGGCGGGATCTCCTGTATATCTCTGCTCTCAGCATAGCAGACCGCCGCGGCGCATGTCAATTACAGGGCGGTTAAAAAGGCTTACAGTCTGGTTACATTTGGCAACGAACCGGTTACAAAAGCTACGGGGCGGTAACAAAGGGGGGCGCGGGGGCGCAGCCCCCGGGAGGATTTTATATTTCTCTGTAGGGGCCGCCGATGACCGGCGGGCGTCCTGTCTCGCCGTAGGGGCCGCCGCCCTCGGCGGCCCTTTTCCCCGCGCGGCGGGTTTCCTGTTTCTCTGTAGGGGCCGCTGTCCCCAGCGGCCCGTTGGGGTGTTCCGGCCCTGCGGGGCCGGGACGCTCCGCTAAGGCCCCATTTCTTTTGCGCGAAAGAAATGGGGGAAAGAACGCGCATAAGGGGGCGCACCCCCTTATGTATCCC
>CAVJBM010000090.1:0-2950 GCA_963647775.1 Anaerovibrio sp. | reverse complement strand
CTGTCACCAAGAACAGCGACGATCCGAAGGTTATTTCGAATGTTGAGGTTCCCAACACCTACCTGCGCGGCGACATCACCGTCAAGCTGCCCCTGCCCGCGGGCTTCACCCCCAAGCAGATCAAGCACACCTCTTCCGATAACTCCGAGGAGTATTTCATCCTGGCCAGCACGGAGGAGGCCAAGCTGCGCGGCGCCAAGACCTTTACCATTGATGAGAACAACTGCGCCGTGTTCACCATCACCAAGTTCAGCACCTTTAAGCTGTCCGGCACCGTTACCTACGTCGAGCCCGTTATCGCGTACAGCGTGAAGGTCGCCGCCGCCGAGAACGGCACCGTCACCAGCAATCGCCGCTCCGCCACCCGCGGCCAGACCGTGACCCTCACCGTCACCCCCGACGACGGCTGCGCGCTGGACACTCTCACCGTCACCGACGCCAAGGGCAGCGAGCTCGAGCTGACCGACAAGGGCGACGGCAAGTACACCTTCAAGATGCCCGCCAGCCGCGTCACCGTGGCTGCGACGTTCAAGAAGCTGCCCGTGTTCACCGACATCGACGGCCGCTGGTACACCCCCTACATCGAGTGGGCCGCGGAGAACGACATCGCTCTGGACGAGGACGGCTCTGGCCTGTTCCACCCCGACGCTGACTGCTCCCGCGCCGCCATCGTGACCTTCCTGTGGCGGGCCTTCGGCTCCCCCGAGCCCACCATCACCGAGTGCCCCTTCACCGACATCAGCGAGAGCGACCCGTGGTACAAGGCCGTCCTGTGGGCCTATGAGAATAAGATCACCGTGGGCTATGACAGCACCACCGTCTTCGCTCCCGGCGCCACCAGCGAGCGCGCCCAGACCCTGACCTTCCTGAAGCGGGCCGCGAAGGCCGACGACGTGGCCACCGGCAACGACTTCACCGACGTGCCCGAGGGCTCCTGGTTTGAGGCCGCCGTCAACTGGGGCGTCAGCGAGGGCCTGACCAACGGCTATGACGATCCCACCGTCTTTGCGCCCCGCGAGGATTGCAGCCGCGCGGAGATCATCGCGTTCATCTATCGTCTGCTGACGGAGTAAGCAAACACAGCAAAAAGCAAAGCGCAGCCCCCGGCATCGCCGGGGGCTGCTTTTTGCGTATGAATGGGGCTATGCGGGGGGGCTTGAGTCCGTCAAAAAGCCTCGCAGAGTTCGCCGCCGCAGCGGCGAAAACAGTTGAATCCCGTTTTCTGCCGCGACATGTGCGTGGCCGAAAACACTTCTCAGACCGCAAGTGTGCGAGCATAGCGAGTGCGCGCGGCGGCCTGCATCTTACCCGTCAAAAAACGTTCTTCAGTTTTTTGACGGCCTGAAGCGCCCGCCCCTTCCGGGGCGGGCGCTCTGCTTGCCCGAAAGCCTGCCTTACAGGCTCTCGATGCCGGTGACCTCGTACCCGGCGTCGGTGACGGCGGCGCGGATGGCGTCGTCGCTGGCATCGCCGGTGATCACGGCGGACTTGCTGTCCAGATCCACCTGAACGGTGACGCCGGGCAGGGCGCTGAGGGCCTTGGTCACGTGGGCCACGCAGTGCTGGCACATCATGCCTTCGATCATAACTTTCTTCTTCATGGGAATTTCTCCTTTCGCTTCCGGTAATTTCAACTCCGGCAGGGGAGTGCCGGCGGTTTTCTGAGGGGCGGGGGACTGGATGCTGGGCTTGAAGAACCGCAGCCGCAGGGCGTTGGTCACCACGCACACGGAGCTGAGGCTCATGGCCGCGGAGGCCAGCATGGGGGACAGCTGCAGGTGGAACAGGGGGTAGAACACCCCGGCGGCCAGGGGGATGCAGATGGCGTTGTAGAAGAAGGCCCAGAACAGGTTCTGCTTCACGTTGCGGATGGTGGCCCGGGAGAGCTCGATGGCGGTGACGGCGTCCACCAGGTCGGACTTCATCAGCACGATGTCCGCCGACTCGATGGCCACGTCGGTGCCCGCGCCGATGGCCAGGCCCACGTCCGCCCGGGCCAGGGCCGGGGCGTCGTTGATGCCGTCGCCCACCATGGCCACCACCTGGCCCGCCTGCTGGAGGGCGGCGATGTGCCGCTCCTTATCCGCGGGCAGCACCTGGGCGATGACCCGGGTGAGGCCCAGCTCCTTGCCGATGGCCCTGGCGGTGCGCTCGTTGTCGCCGGTGAGGAGGACCACCTCCAGACCCAGCTTCTTGAAGCCCTCGATGGCGGCGGCGCTGGTGGGCTTCACCGTGTCGGCCACGGCGATGATGCCCAGCAGTTTGCCGTTCCCGGCGAAGTAGAGGGGCGTCTTGCCCTGCTCGGCCAGCTGGTCGGCGATCATCCTGTCCTGGCCCAGGTCCACGCCCTGCTCGGCCAGCAGGGCGGCGTTGCCCGCCAGATAGCGGACGCCCTGAATGGTGCCCTGCACGCCCTTGCCGTGGAGGGCGTCAAACTCGGTGACGGGGCAGAGGGGGATGCCCCGCTCCCGGGCCTCGGCCACGATGGCCTTGCCCAGGGGGTGCTCGGAGGGCTGCTCCAGGCTGGCGGCCACGCACAGCAGCTCCTCCGCCGTGGCGGAGCCGAAGGGGTACAGGTCGGTGACCCTGGGCTTGCCCTCGGTGACGGTGCCCGTCTTGTCCAGCACCACGGCGGTGACGGAGCGCAGCCGCTCCAGCGCCTGGGCGGACTTGATAAGGATGCCGTGCTCGGCGCCCTTGCCGGTGCCCACCATGATGGCCACGGGGGTGGCCAGACCCAGGGCGCAGGGGCAGGAGATCACCAGCACCGCCACGCCGGAGGTGAGGGCCTGGGCCACGCTGTGGCCCGTCAGCAGCCACACGGCGGCGGTGACCAGGGCGATGGCCATGACCACGGGCACGAACACCCCGGCCACCTTGTCGGCCAGCCGGGCGATGGGGGCCTTGGAGGAGGCGGCCTCGTCCACCAGCTGGATCATCTGGGCCAGGG
>CAVJBM010000089.1:0-16786 GCA_963647775.1 Anaerovibrio sp. | reverse complement strand
GCTGGCCCGGCGGATCAGCTCTTTTTCGTCCATGGGAACACCTCCCTTGCGCCCCATGCGGGGGATTTTTCGTTCTGCCGCCCTTTACACCAGGTCCCGCTTGATGCCCCGGGTGACGGCGTAGAGGTCCTCGGCGGTCTGCATTTTGCAGATCTGCTCCTTCCAGTAGCCGGCGTAGGGCACCCCCTTGAGATACCAGGCGTAGTGCCGCCGCATCTCCAGGCAGGCGATCTTCTCGCCCTTCTGCGCCCGCATGAGCTCGAACTGCCGCACGGCCACGTCGCACCGCTGGCTGAGGGGGGGCAGGGGCGGGACCTCCCGGCCCTCCACCGCGGCGGCGCACTGCTGCAGCAGCCACGGGTTGCCGAAGGCCCCCCGGCCGATCATGGCCATGTCCGCCCCGGTGCAGCTGAGGATGCGCACGGCGTCCTTGGCCTCGAACACGTCGCCGTTGGCGATGACGGGGATGGACACCGCCTCCTTCACCGCCCGGATATAGTCCCAGTTGGCGGCGCCGGAGTACATCTGGGTGCGGGTGCGGCCGTGGACGGCCACGGCGGCCACCCCAACGTCCTCCAGGCGGCGGGCGAACTCCACGCAGTTGATGGAGCCCTTGTCCCACCCTAGGCGGAACTTCACCGTGACGGGCACCCCCGCGGCCCCGCGGACCACGGCGGCGGCGATGCGGGCGGCCTTCTCCGGGTCCTTCATGAGGGCGGAGCCGTCCCCGCTCTGGGCCACCTTGGGCACGGGGCAGCCCATGTTGATGTCGATGACGTCCGCCCCGGAGCGCTCCAGCGCCAGGGCCGCGCCCTTTTCCATGGCGGCCTCCTCGCTGCCGAAGATCTGCACGGCGGCGGGGTGCTCCCCCTCCCCCAGCTTCAGCAGGGTGGGGGTCTTTTTGTCGCCGTAGCACAGGGCCTTGGCGCTGACCATCTCGCTGACGGTGTAGCAGCCAGACAGCTTCCGGCACACGGTGCGGTAGGCCAGATCGGACACCCCGGCCATGGGAGCCAGGGCGATCCTGCTGTGGATCTCAACGCTGCCGATGTTCATAAGTCCCTCCCGGGGGTGATGATTTTCAGGTCAAAGGGCGGCGGCGGCCACAAGGGCGTCCCGCCGGGCCCGGGCGCCGGCCAGGTCGTGCTGAAGCTGCTCCAGCCCGGGCGTCAGCCGGTCCAGAAGGGCGGCGGTGCGGTCGGTCACGTCCCGGATGGGGCCCTGTGCGCCGGTGATCTCTCTCTGCACGACGGAGTCCGTCAGCAGGTTGTCCAGCAGCAGGTCCGCCCCGCCCAGGGAGACGGAGATGTCCGCCTGCTCCGGGGAGACGGCCTGCTCTCCCGTGCCGGCCAGCCGGGCGCGGAAATTCTCCAGCGCGGTTTTGAGTTCCCCGGCTTCGGCTTTGGCGTCCTTCAGGGCGGAGCGCTTTTCCGCCCCGGGGATGAGGCCGCCGCCCCGCCGGTCCCACCCGCCGGCCTTTTCCGCCCGGTTCAGGGCGGCCAGAATGGAGGAGGACAGCCGCAGGACCTCCCGCCCGCAGGCGATGGTCTCCGCCAGCTCGCCCTCCCGGGCCTCCAGCCCGGCGATCTCCCCATCCAGGGCCAGCAGCTCGTCGGCAGCGGGGCCGCCGGCGGCGCGCAGGGCTGCCGCCTTTTCCGCCCAAAGGGCGTCGTAGTCCCGCCGGCAGTCCTTGATCTCCTCCAGCCGTGCCCGGGCGGAGCGCAGCTCCTCCTCCACGGCGGAGAGAGCCTGGACGGCCTCCTCATGCCTGGCGGCGGCGGTGCGGGCGTCCTGCCGGGCCTGCTCCTCCCGCCCGCCGCTCCGGCGGAACAGGGGGCGGCGTTCCGCCCGTTTTTGGGCCTGCGCCGCGGCTCTGGCCAGTTCCGGCATTTCCGCGGTGAGGGCGTCCCACTGCTGGTACAGCTCGGGCAGGCGGGCGTTCAGCCGGGCCTGCTCGTCCATCTGGCGGCGGAATTCGTTCAGCTGGTCATAGCGGCTCATTGCGGTTTCCCCCTTGAATTTGATGTTTTTTCATTCTATCACATTTCTTTCCGGCCCGCAAGACAGCTTCCGACGGCCTTCGTCGGGGAAGGGCCCTATAATATAGGCCAATATGGAAAATAAAGGAGTGTTCCTATGATGGCAAAACAGAGGGCGCGGGGGGACAGGCCCGCCCGGCGGACGGGCGCCGCGGCGGCCATGCGCCTGTCCGCCTGCGCGGTGCGATTCCTGCTGTCGGCGGTGCTGACGGGGGCGGAGGTGCTGGACGGCCGGGCCCCCTTCGCCCTGGCCCTGACGGCGGTGTGCCCTCCGGGGCTGGAGAGCCTGTCCGCCCTGCTGGGGGCGGCCCTGGGCTATCTGTCCTTCCGGGGGTTCGTGGGGGGACTGCGGTACATCGCCGCCTGCATGATGACCGGGGCGGTGGCCCTGGCCATGGGGGAGTTCCGGCTGGGGAAGGCCCGGTGGTTCATGCCCTGCGTGTGCGGGGCGGTGAACGGCATGGTGGGCTTTGTCTATCAGTCCGCCGCCGGGTGGGACCCCGCCGCGGTGGTGGGCTTCTGCACCGAGGTGGTGCTCACCGCCGGGGTGGTGTACTTCTACCGGCTGGCCTTTGATGTGCTGGAGGAGCCCCGCACCGGCGAGGCCATCGGCGTGCGAAAGACCGTGGGGGTGCTGGTGCTGGGGGCCACGGTGCTGCTGACCCTCACCCGGGTGACGGTGGCGGACGTCTGCTCCCTGGGCCGGGTGCTGGCGGTGCTGGCCGTGGCCGTGGCCGGCTGGAAGGGCGGCGTGGGCGTGGGGGCCTCCGCCGGGGTGGCGGCGGGGCTGGCGCTGGATCTGGCCGCCGGCACCGGGGCGGGGTACACGGTGGTGTGCGCCTTTCCCGGCCTGGTCACCGGCGTGTGCGCCGGGCAGAGCCGCCTGCTGTGCGCCCTGGCCTACCTGGTGTCCGGCGGGGCGGTGCTGCTGTGGAGCGGGGGACAGGCCCTGCTGCCCGCTATGGCCTATGAGATGGTGGCGGGCATCGTGCTGTTCCTCATCCTGCCCGACCGGCTGCTCCGGCGGCTGGCGGGACTGGTGCGGCAGGAGCGGCCCTCCCCCTCCGCGGAGCCCGACCCCCGGCAGGCCGCCGCCCGGCGGCTGCTGCGGACGGCGGAGGCGTACCGCTCCGTGTCCGGCGACCTGGAGGGGGCCTTCCGCGCCCCGGACAAGCCCAACGACGGCGACGTCCAGCGCATTTTCGACCGGGCGGCGGAGCGGGTGTGCGCCCGGTGCCGCCAGCGGGAGCGCTGCTGGCAGCGGGAGTATCAGTCCACCCGTGCGGCCCTGGCCGACGCCCTGGGCCCCATGCTGGACCGGGGGGAGGGGGCCCGGGAGGATTTTCCCGCCTACTTTGCCGACCAGTGCCTCCGGCTGGACGCCTTCATCGAGGCCGCCGACCGGGAGCTGACCGCCCTCCTCTGCCGCCGGCAGTATGACAGCCGGGTACGGGAGAGCCGGGCGGCGGTGTGCGCCCAGTACGGACAGCTGGCCAGCGTGCTGGACCGCACGGCGGCGGAGCTGGCCCGGGAGGAGCCGCCGGACCCCAACGCTCAGCGGCTTTTGAAGCAGCGGCTGGCGGCCCTGGGGCTGGAGGGGACCTGCGCCGTCTGGCGGGACGGCCGCGGCCGCCTGCGGGCGGAGCTGGAGGGCCGCGGGGTGGACAGGCTGGGGGACGAGGAGGAGCTGGTCCGCCTGTCCGCCCTGCTGAACTGCCCCCTCCGGGTGGAGGAGCGCTCCGCCGGGCGGCTGCGCCTGACCCAGAGGGAGCCCTTTATGGCCGTGGCCGGCCTGGCCGCCGCCAGCCGGGAGGGGCAGAGCGTCAGCGGCGACACCGGGGCGTGGTTCAAGGACGACAGCGGCGTGCTCTCCGTGGTGCTGTGCGACGGCATGGGCAGCGGGGAGGAGGCCCGGGCGGACAGCGGCTGTGCCCGGGCCCTGCTGGAGAAATTTCTCCGGGCGGGCCTGGCCCCGGAGGAGGCGCTGGCCACCGTGGGGGAGGCCCTGGCCCTCCGTGGGGAGGAGCAGGGGGGCTTCGCGGCGGTGGACCTGTTTCAGCTGGACCTGTTCACCGGCTCCGGCGCGGTGTACAAGCTGGGGGCGGCGGCCACCTACGTCCGCCGGAAGGGCGCCGTGGAGCGGCTGGAGGGGGGCGGCGCCCTCCCCGCCGGGGTGCCGGGGCAGGGGGGACGGCCCGACGTCTACTCCCTGGAGTTTTCCCCCGGGGACTGCGTGGTCATGGTCAGCGACGGCGTCACCGACGGCGGCGGGGACCAGTGGCTGCGGGAGGCCCTTCGGGACTTTGACGGCCGCTCGCCTCAGGCCCTGGCCCAGGACATCCTGGCCGCCGGGGGCCGCCGGGCGGGCCGGGGGGACGACCGCACCGTCATGGTCCTCCGGCTGGATCTGAGACAGTAAACAGCAGCCCCCTGCCGGCCGGCAGGGGGCTGCTTTGATCCTGAGATCGGGTCAGATCACCTTGAATTGGGTCCACTTCTGGGACTTGCAGCGCCAGAGGAAGATGGCGCCCCGGAGGACCAGGTCGATGCTCATGCCCACGGCCACGCCGATGACGCCCCAGCTCAGCCACAGGCCGAACAGCGCGGAGAACAGCAGCCGCGCGGCGATGGTCAGGGTGATGGAGACGATCATGGTGAACTTCACGTCCCCCGCCGCCCGCAGGCCGCTGCCCAGTGACCCGGCAAAGGGATAGGCGAGGCCGTTGAATACGTTGTTGATGAGTACCAGCCAGACCACCAGCGTCTTTGCCTCCGGTGAGATGGCGGAGTACCGCACGATCAGCGGCGTGACGGCGAAGATCAGGGCGTTCCACAGGAGGGACAGCACCAGGGTGATCTTATTGAGCTTTTTGAAGTAGAAATTGGCCGCGTCAATGTCCTGCGCGCCCATGCACTGGCCGATAACGGTGGTGTACACCGGAGACATGGCCAGCCCCATGATGGCGCCAGGGACCAGATGCTCTGGGCCACGCCGTTGGCGGCGATCTGGTAGGTGCCGAACAGGGCCACCATGCTGGACAGCGCCACCTTCACCAGCTGGTGGATGCCGTTCTCCACTCCGTTGGGCAGGGCGATGCCCATGATGCGCTTCAGCAGCGGCCCGTCCCAGGCCAGTACGTCGGCCCAGCGGTAGTGCACCGGGTTTTTGCCCCGGAAGCAGTAGATGGTGACGGCTGCGGCGGAGAGAATGCGGGAGAGGAGGGAGGGGTAGGCCACGCCCGCCGCCCCCAGCCGCAGGGCGAACACGCCTACGCAGTTGCCGATGACGTTGATGACGTTGGCGGCGATGGAGATGTACATGGTCACATCGGTCTTTCCGGTGCTGCGGCACAGGGCCGCCCCCGCGTCATAGACCGCCAGGAAGGGGAGGGACAGGGTGGTGATGAACAGATAGGTCTGGCAGGAGGCCATCACGTCCGCCTCGATCCTCCCGAAGAGCAGCCGCAGCAGGGGCGCGCGGAACAGCAGGATGGGCACCGCCATGACCACTGAGATCACCGTGGAGATCATCAGCAGCTGCCCGGCGGAGCGGGAGGCCGCGCCGTTCTGTTTGCTGCCGATGTACTGGCTGATGATCACCGCGCCGCCGGAGGCCAGGGCTGTGAACAGGAAGATGAGCACCGTGTTGAAGGATGTGACCAGGGACACGCCGGAGACGTCCGCCTCGCTGGAGAAGCTGACTACGAAGGTGTCCGCGATACCCACGAACATCAGCAGGAACTGCTCGATAAACAGCGGGACGATGAGCTTCCGCAGATCTTTGTTGGAAAACATAGAGGATACACCTTGACTTCTCTTTGAAATTTGACCCATTTGGGCCATGATTTTCCAATTGCGTGCCGGAAACAGTAAACAGCAGCCCCCTGCCGGCCGGCAGGGGGCTGCTTCTTCTGTCAGAAAGCCCCAGAGGGGCGTGGCTCCTCCGGGGCTTTGTGCGTTCAGTTCAGGTGCTTGGCGGCGTGGGCGCAGATGGCGTCGAAGGTCTGCTGGCTGATGTCGTGCTCCATTTTGCAGGCGTCGGCCTCGGCAGTCTCCTCGTCCACCCCCAGATCGATCAGGAAGCGGGTGAGGGTGTGGTGCCGGTTGAGCATACTGGCGGCGATGGCCATGCCGGACTCCGTCAGGGTGATGAGCCCGTCGGGGTCCATGGTGATGTAGCCGTTCTCCCGCAGGCGCTTGGTGGCGTAGCTGACGCTGGGCTTGGTGACGCCCAGATGGGCCGCCACGTCGATAGAGCGGATGTAGCCGCGCTGCTCCTGCAGCATCAGCATGGTTTCCAGGTAGTCTTCCGAGGATTTCAGGATCTGCAAGGAGCACACCGACCTTTCCGTGATCTTTTGCTGCCGCCCGGCGGGCGGAGACATTGATAATATATATATAAGTTAACACTGTTTAACGGAAAAAGCAAGCGAAATTTCTCCGCCCGGCCTTGCCCCGGCGGGCGGGATGTGGTATAGTGGGCGCGACCGGTCTCCAACCCGGTCCAACCAGCGGGCAGAATGCCGCGGAGGACGGATGCGCCTGTTCTCCGGAAGGGACGCCCGCTGCTGTGCCGGCGCAGGCACTCTAAATATGAAAGTGGAGGTTTTTTTATGCGCAGATTTACCGCCCGCGACCTGGCTGTCGCCGCTGTGACGGCCGCCCTGTACGCGGTGCTGGGCTACTTCGGCGATCTGTTCGGCCTGACCTTTGGGCCCATCCAGATCCGCTTTGCCGAGGCCCTCACCGTCCTGCCCTTCCTGTTCCCCGCCGCGGCCCCCGGGCTGGCCCTGGGGTGCCTGATCACCAACCTGCTGTCCCCCTATGGGCCCATCGACGTTATCTTCGGCACCCTGGCCACGGCCGTCGCCGCCTGGCTCACGGTGAAAATGCCCCGCTGGTATCTGGCGGCCCTGCCGCCGGTGCTGGTGAACCTCATCGTCCTGCCCCCCATCTGGGCCTGGGCGGAGGCGGGCGCCATGGGCGCCGCCTTCTGGCGGGCCTGGGGACTGAACTGCGTCACCTTCGCCGTGGGGGAGGCCCTGGCCTGCTGGGTGCTGGGCACGGTCCTGCTGAAGGGGCTGGAGCGCGTCCCGGCGCTGAAAAAGCTGAACAGCCAATAAAAGAGGCGGCGGATGCATCTGCATCCGCCGCCCTGCGTTTTATTTGATGGCCGCCACCGAGGCGGAGATGGTCTTTTCCCCGGCCTGCTTGCCGTAGTTGTCCACCTGGACCCGGCTGCGGGGGCTGTGGCTCAGGCAGCCGGCGCCCCCCACGCACCCGCCCAGGCAGGCCATGCCCTCGATGAAGTTGGCGTCCAGCTTGCCGGCCTTGGCCTTCAGCAGGGCCGCCCGGCACTCCTCGATGCCGTCGCAGGACAGGGCCTTCAGCTCGAACTCCGCGCCGTGCTCCTTCAGGCCCTCCGCCACCGCGTCGGCCAGGCCGCCGCACCGGGCGAAGATGCGCCCGTAGTAGGAGGCGCAGGTCAGGTTGTCCTCCGGCAGGGAGGTGATGTCGATGTCCCGGCTGTCGAACAGGGCCTGGAGCTCCTCAAAGGTGATGACCGCGTCCACCCAGGGGGCCACGGCCTCCCGCCTGATCTCCATCTTCTTGGCGGTGCAGGGGCCCACAAAGACCACCCGGGCCTCGGGGTCGTTCTCCTTTACGTGCTTGGCGATGGTGGCCATGGGGGACAGGGTGTGGGAGATATACTGGGCCTGCTCCGGGAAGGCCCGGTTCACGTATTCCACAAAGGCGGGGCAGCAGGAGCTGACCAGGTCGCCCTTCTCCGCCAGCTCGGCGGACTCGGCCAGGGCCACCATGTCGGCCCCCAGGGCGGCCTCGGTGACGGAGTAGAAGCCCAGCTGCTTCAGTCCGGCCACCACCTGGCCCAGCTTGGCGTAGGTGAACTGGCTGGAGATGGCGGGGGCCACCACGGCCCACACCTTGTAGTTGCTGTTGTCCTCGCTGCCGCGGATGAGGCCGATCACGTCCAGGATGAAGGACTTGTCCGTGATGGCGCCGAAGGGGCACTGGTACACGCAGGCGCCGCAGGAGATGCACTTGCTGTTGTCGATGCGGGCGGCCAGATCCTCCCCCACGGAGATGGCCTTGATCTTGCAGGCGTTCTCGCAGGGGCGCACCCGGTTGATGATGGCGGTGTAGGGGCAGACCTTGGCGCACTGGCCGCAGTTGACGCACTTGTCCTTGTCGATGTGGGCCACGTGGTCCCGGTCGAACTCGATGGCGTGCTTGGGACACACGTCCTCGCACCGGTGGGCCAGGCAGCCCCGGCAGGCGTTGGTCACCTCGTAGCCGCCCATGGGGCACTCGTCGCAGGCGATGGGGAGCACCTCGATGACGTTGGTGTTCTCCCGGTGGCCGCCCATGGCCATCTTCACCCGCTCGGCCAGGATGGCCCGCTCCTTGTAGATGCAGCAGCGCATGGTGGGCTCCTTGCCGGGCATGATCTGCTGGGGCAGGTCCAGCAGATTTTCCGTCAGCGTCCCCGCCCAGGCGTTGCGGGCCACCTCCCGCAGGACCTTGTATTTCAGGTGCTGGACCTTGGTGTCGAACTTGCGCATGGCCATCCCTCCAGAATCGTTATAAAAATAACGAACAACACAAAATGTACAGTTTGAACAAGGAGCCTCCGCCGGCCCGGCGCGGGATATCCCGGGCAGGGCAAAGCTGAATCCCTGTTCAGTGCTTAGTATATCACGGTATACGGCAAAGCGCAAGGCGGGAAAGTGGCAAGTGAAACATTTAACAAAAACGGGTTATTTGTGCAAAAGGTTACAATTTCCACCCTGCGGACAGGGCGGCGGCGGCCCCGGTCAGCTCCTCCTCGCTGAGCCCGGCGAAGCCCAGCACCACCGTGGAGGGCAGGGGGGGCGCGCTGCGGCAGTACCGGCTGAGGGGCTGGAGCCGCACGGACCGCTCCGCCGCCCGGGCCACCAGCTCCCCCTCGGGGAAGCGGGGGAGGGTCAGCAGAAAGTGGAGCCCCGCCTGGCAGCCCCGGAGGGAGACCCCCTCTATCCTGCCCAGTTCGCCGGTAAAAATAGCGCACTTTCTGCGGTACAGGCCGCTCATCCGCCGCAGGTGCCGGCCGTAGAGCCCCTGCACCAGGAAGCGGCGGAGGGCCTCCTGCTCGAACCGGGAGACGGTGCAGGCGCTGTGGAAAAACTGGGCCCGGTAGCGCTCCAGCAGGGCGGGGGGTAAAATGAGATAGGCGATGCGGATGGCGGGGGCGATGGACCGGGAGAAGGTCCCCAGGTAGATCACCCGGCCCTCCCGGTCCATGCCCTGGAGGGCGGGGATGGGGCGGGAGGCGTAGCGGAATTCGCTGTCGTAGTCGTCCTCGATGAGCCAGCGGTCCGGCGCGCCATAGGCCCAGTGGAGCAGGCGGCTGCGCCGGCCGGCGGGCATGGTCACCCCCATGGGAAACTGGTGGGAGGGGGTGACGTAGGCCACCCCGGCCCCGCTGGCCTCCAGAGCGTCGGGGTCCATGCCCTCGCCGTCCACGGGGATGGGGAGGGCGGTGCGGCCCAGCCGCTCCGCGGCGGCGTAGGCGGCGGGGTAGCCCGGGTCCTCCAGGGCCACGGCCCGCTGCTCCGGCAGCAGCTGCAGCACCATGGACAGCAGCCAGTCCGCCCCGGCCCCCAGCACGATCTGCTCCGGCCCGCAGCGTACCCCCCGGTACTGCCCCAGCAGATCGGCCAGGGCCGCCCGCAGGGGGAGGTCCCCCTGGGGATGTCCCCGCTGGAGCAGCTCCGGATTCTGATAGATGGCCTCCTTGCTGATCCGCGCCCAGGAGGAGAAGGGGAACAGGGAGGTGTCCACCGCGGAGGTGGAGCAGTCGTACCGCCAGGGGGAGGGCTCCGGCGGCTCCGGCGGCAGGTCGGCGGCGGGGGGCGGAGACAGGGGCAGCAGGTCGGCCACCCGGCAGCTGCTGCGGGGGCGCACGGTGATGTAGCCCTCCGCCGCCAGCATGGCATAGGAGGTGTCCACCGTGGACATGCTCACCCCCAGCAGGGCGCACAGCTGCCGCTTGGAGGGCAGCTTCCCTCCCGCAGGCAGGCGGCCGGAGGCGATCTCCCCCGCCAGGTGGCGGTACAGCTGCTCATATAAGGGTGTCCCCGGCTCGAACACCGGCAGGGTGATATTCAGCGCGGTCATAGGCGACCCTCCAAACTGACCATATAAAAAAGTTGAAAACTGAGCATTTTCATGTGTTCAGTTTGGATTATAATAGCACCATCCGCCGGCGGGGTCAACCGCGGCGTAAGGTGAAAATTTTGGAGATGATCCCATGAATCAGTCAAAAAGCGGAAAGCTGGTCCTGCGCCTGTGCGTGACCGCCATGATGGCCGCCCTGGTCTTCCTGGGCAGCAAGCTGGAAATCAGGACCCCGTCCATCCTGGGCGTCACCCGGTTCCATCTGGGCAACATCATGTGCGCCCTGTCCGGTGTCCTGCTGGGGCCCTGGTGGGGCGGCCTGGCCGCGGGCCTGGGCTCCATGCTCTACGACCTGACGAACCCCGACTTTATCGCGGAATTTTTCGTGACCTTTATCAGCAAGGGCCTCTACGGTCTGGTGTCCGGCGTGTTCTTCGTCTACATCTTTAAGAAGAAGGAGAGCTATGTGCCCATGCTGGTGTCCACCATCGCCGGCGCGGTGTACTACATTATCTTCTACCTGGGCAAGACCTATTTCTACAAGGGCCTGTTCCTCGGCGGCCTGACCCCCTCCGCCGCCTGGGTGGCCACGGTGGCCAAGATGCCGTCCTCCTTCTTCAACGGGGCGGTGGCCATCATTGTGGCGCCTCTGCTGGCTCTGGCCATCCGCAAGGCCCTCCGCTCCGCCCACCTGGAGCGAGCAATCGTTTGAGCACAAGTAAAAAAGGGATCCGTCCGGCGGTGCCGGGCGGGTCCCTTTTTTGATTAGAGGATAAAAGTTCCGGGAGCCCTGCTGAGCAGGGCTCCCGGCATTTTAAGAAAAGAGAGAGAGGGAGAAAATTTATCTTGCTGACTTCGTTCCTGACGCCATTATAATAACAAACCCCCGGCGGGTAAAGGTGGACAATTTGCGAACCTTTTGTAACAAAAGTGTGAACGTATCCGCGGGGAAGGTCGAAGCCGGCCGGATCAGCGCTTGCCCCGGTAGCCGCCGCTGCGCCGGCCGCCGGAATAGGTGTACCGGCGGGCCTTGGCCCGCTTTCTGCCCCGGACGATGAGGAGGATCACCAGCAGGATGAGCACGAAGAAGGCGATCACCGCCGCCTTCACCCACCACTTGCCCCAGTAGATGCCGATCTGCTGCCGGTAGTAGAGGTAGTCCGACCGCTCCACATCGGCGTTGGCAATGAGCTCCAGGGTGCCGTAGTTGACCCCCTCGTACACCAGGGACACGGTGCCCAGCTTGGTGCCGGCGGCCACGGGGGCCTCCAGGCTCTCCGGCAGGTCGATGATGAGCTCGGCCTTGTCCGGGTCGTAGTCCACGGGCATGGTGTGTTCGATGGAGCCCACGGGCTCGGCCAGCACATGATCGGTGTCGGACAGGGTCACGGGGACCTCCCGGATGACGTTGGGGGTGTTCTCGTCCAGCAGGGTGGTGCGCTGGAAGCTCTGGAAGGCCCACTCCAGCAGGCGCTTGGACTCGGAGAAGGACCAGCGGACGAAGTTGCCGTTCTCATCGTTGGAGAACTCGGAGCCCAGCAGGATGCAGTAGAAGGTGCGGCCCTGGTCGTCCACGGCGGCGGAGGCCAGGCAGCGGCCCGCCTCCTCGGTGTAGCCGGTCTTGATGCCGATGGCCCGGCTGTAAGTATAGCCCAGCACGTACCAGTTGCCGATGAGGGCGTTGGTGGTGTGGAGCACCCGCTCCCCGGACAGATTGGTGGCGGGCAGGGTGTAGGTGGCGGTGGAGACGATGGTGCGGAACAGCTCGTACTCCATGGCGGCCCGGGCGGCCAGATAGAGGTCGTAGGCGGTGGTGTAATGGTCCGGGTCGTGAAGGCCGTGGGGGTTGGCAAAGTGGGTGTCCGCCATGCCCAGCTCGGCGGCCTTCCGGTTCATGCGCTCCACAAAGGCCTCCTGGGTGCCGGCCACGGCCTCGGCCAGGATGTTGCACGCCTCGTTGGCGGAGGGGATGAGATCGCAGTAGAGCAGCTGCTCCACCGTCAGCACCTCGCCGGCCTTGATGCCCGCGGTGGAGCTGCCCTCCGGCAGGCGCACCGCCTGGGCGGAGGCGGTGACCGGCGTGTCCAGGGAGATCTCGCCGTCCCGCACGGCGTCCAGCACCACCAGGGAGGTCATGATCTTGGTGACAGAGGCGGGGTACATCTTCTGATGGGCGTTGAAGTCGTAGAGCACCTCGTCATTGTCCGAATCCACGATGACCACCGCCCCGGCGTGGGGCTGCGGGTCCTCCAGCGCCAGCGCCGGAGCAAACAGCGGCAGGGCCAGGAGCAGGCAGAGGAAAATCGTTGGGAGCCGGAATTTTTTCATAGGAATTCCCCGCTTTCTGTGGTATACTGTAAGCTGAACCTAAGTATACCAGAAATCTCCGGCTGACGCAACGGTCAACGGACGGGAAATTGATGGGAGGGGACGGACATGGACCGGGGCCGGCTGAGTCTCTGCACCGCCGTCGCGGCCACGGCGCTGGCCGCCCTGCTCATGGGCGGCTCCCTGCTGGGGGCGGAGCGGTCCGCCCGGCCGCTGGCGGCCCTCCCCGCGCCCACGGAGCCTGCCGGTGCCGGCCACCCCGTCCGGGAGGGGCAGATCGACGTGAACACCGCCGACGCGGAGACCCTCACCGAGCTGCCCGGCGTGGGGCCCGCCCGGGCCGCGGCCATCGTGGCCGACCGGGAGGCCAACGGCCCCTTCCGCCGCCCGGAGGATCTGCTGCGGGTGCCGGGCATCGGGGAAAAGACCCTGGCGGGATTTCTGGATCTGATCACAGTGGGAGGGGCATGACATGCCGAAGATCTTAGTGGTGGATGACGAGCGGGTGCTGGTCAAGGGCATCAAATTCAATCTGGAGAACGAGGGCTATCAGGTGGACACCGGCTCCGACGGGCAGGAGGCCGTGGACAAGGCCCGGGCGGGGCAGTACGACCTGATCATCCTGGACCTGATGATGCCCAAGATCGACGGGCTCCAGGCCTGCATGAAGATCCGGGAGTTCTCCAACGTGCCCATCATCATGCTCACCGCCCGCAGCGAGGACGCGGACAAGATCATCGGCTTTGAGTGCGGGGCCGACGACTATATCACCAAGCCCTTCAACATTCTGGAGGTCAAGGCCCGCATCCGGGCCCTGCTGCGCCGGGCGGCACAGTCCGTCCAGCAGGACAAGTCGGCCAACCGCCTGACCCGGGGGCCCATCGTGCTGGACACGGTGGAGCGCGCCGCCTGGCGGGACGGCACCCCCGTGGACCTCACGGCCAAGGAGTTCGACCTGATGGAGCTGCTGCTGCGCAATCCCGGCCGGGTGTACAGCCGGGAAAATCTGCTCAACGTGGTGTGGGGCTACGAGTACGTGGGCGAGCTGCGCACGGTGGACGTCCACATCCGCCGCCTGCGGGAGAAGCTGGAGCCCGACCCCGCCAACCCGGAGTATATCCTGACCAAGTGGGGCGTGGGGTATTATTTGAGTAATCCATAAGGGGGACGCTCCGCTGGGGCCTGCCCCGCACCCCGTAGGGCCCGACAAGGTGAATTGCCCCAACGGGGCAAGAGAGGGTGGCCTGGGCCATGCCCTCATCGGGCCGTTTTGAGGATTCCGCCCGCCGCCGCCCGGGATTCGGGTCGATGAGGACATCGACCCCTACAAACGTATCTCGCCCCTGCCGCAGGGGCCGCTGGCCCCAGCGGCCCGCCGCCGCCCGGGATTCGGGTCGATGAGGACATCGACCCCTACAAACGTACCTCGACCCTGCCGCAGGGGCCGCTGTCCCCAGCGGCCCGCGGGCCGGGAAACCCGGCCCCTATAGTTTCATTTCAGGAGGTGACCACCCATGAATACCCCCGCACGGCCGGGCCGGGAGGGCCGCGTGCCCTTCTTCCGCAGCGTGCAGGTGAAGTACGCCCTGACGTACATCCTGGTGGTGGCCGCCATCCTGCTGGTGATGAACACCTACCCGCTGCTCATGGCGGAGAACATGGTGTTCTCCTCCAAGGAGCGGGGGCTGAAGCGCCAGGCCCTCACCATCGGCTCCGCCATCGCCGTCACCGACACCGTCACCCAGGAGGGCGTGGAGCAGGCCATGGCCCTGCTGGAGGACCTGCAGGGCACCCGGGTGCTGGTCACCGACGCTTACGGCCGCATCCTCTACGACAGCTCCACCCTGGACGACCGGCAGGGGGCCTACGCCCTCATGGGCGAGGTGGCCGCCGCCCTGAAGGGGGAGGACGTGTTCCGCACCGAGTACCGGGACGGGGCCTTCCGCTCCCGGGTGGCGGTGCCCATGGTGTACCGCGGCGTCACCCTGGGCGCGGTCTATCTCTACGAGTACGACACGGAGCAGGCCGCCCTGCTGCAATCCATCCAGTCCAACCTGCGGTACATCTCCCTGCTCATCGGGGCCCTGGCCCTGATTTTGATGGTGGTGTTCGCCAAGGCCCTGACCCGCAGCACCTCCCAGCTGCTGGGGGCCATCCGCCGGGTGCGGGAGGGCGAGTACAGCCACCGGGTCCAGCCCCGGGGCAAGGACGAGCTGGCCCAGCTGGCCCAGGAATTCAATCAGCTGACCGACCGGCTCCAGACCACCGAGGAGGTCCGCCGGCGCTTTGTGTCCGACGCGTCCCACGAGCTTAAGACCCCCCTGGCCTCCATCCGCCTGCTCACCGACTCCATCCTCCAGAATCCCAACGTGGACATGGAGACCGTCCGGGACTTCGTGGGGGACATCGGGGAGGAGGCCGACCGCCTCACCCGCATCAGCGAGCGGCTGCTCACCCTCACCCGGCTGGACGCCGCCCCTGCCCGGGAGCGGGTCCCCGTGGATGTGGGGGCCGTGGTGGAAAAGGTGTCCCACATGCTGTCCCCCCTGGCGGAGGCGGTGGAGGTGGACCTGCGGCTGGAGCTGGAGCCCGGCTGCACCATCCTGTGCACCAACGACGATCTGTACCAGGTGGTGTTCAACCTGGTGGAGAACGCCATCAAATACAACCTGCCCGGCGGCATGGTCACCGTGACCGCAGGCCGGGCGGAGGATCAGGTGCGCCTGACCGTGGCGGACACCGGCGTGGGCATCCCCGAGGACGAGCGGGAGAAGATCTTCGACCGCTTCTATCGGGTGGACAAGGCCCGCTCCCGGGCGGCGGGGGGCACCGGCCTGGGGCTCTCCATCGTGTGGGAGACCGTCCACCTCCACGACGGCAGCATCCTGGTCCGCCCCGGCGAGGGCGGGCGGGGCACCTGCTTCGAGGTGGATTTCCCCGCCGCCCCCGGAGAGGAGGGACAGCCATGAGACGAAGGCTGGCGGCCCTGCTGGCTGCGGTACTGCTGCTGGCCCTGTGCGCCTGCGCCGCCGGAGAGCGGCAGGAGGAGGGCCTGCGGCTGTGGTTTGCCGCCGCCCTGACGGACGAGAGCGGCTGGACCGGCGCGGCCAGGCGGTGAGCACCGTGGCCTACTCCGGCGAGGAGAATGTGGGCAGCGTGCTGGCCGCCCTGCTGGATGGCCCGCCGGAGGGCAGCGACCTGATCTCCCCCTTCCCGGAGGGGACCGAGCTGCTGGGCTGGAAGCGCAGCGGCAGCATCATCCAGGTGACCTTCTCCGCCCCCTACGGGGCCCTGACGGGGGTGGAGCAGACCGTGGCCGACTACTGCGTGACCCTCACCCTCACCCAGCTGACGGGGGTGGACGGCGTGCGCATCGCCGCCGAGGGCAGCGACCGCAGTCTCCGCATCCTCCGGCGGGAGGACGTGGTGTTCTCCGGCGTGGAGGAGGAGCCCGTGGAGGTGACGGCCATGCTGTGCTTCCGCCGGATGGGCACCAACGAGCTGGGGGTGGAGCTGCGCACCTTCCGCCTGACGGAGAGCGAGTCCGCCGCCCTGGCGGTGCTGGAGGCCCTGCTGGCCGGACCGTCGGACGCGGGGCTGGAGCGGCTGATCCCCGGCGGGGTGGAGGCGTGGTCCGCCCGGGTGGACGACGGCGTGTGCTATGCCGACTTCTCCGGGGCGCTGACGGAGCACATCCCGGAGAGCGCCCAGGAGCAGGAGCTGATCATCCGCTCCATCGTGGAGTCCCTGTGCAGCCTCAGCTATGTGCAGACGGTGCAGATCCAGGTGGAGGGCGAGGCCCTGCGCAGCTACGGGACTGTGGAGCTCCTGCCGGAGCAGGAATAAGAACAACAGGGGGAATTTGGAATGGCAAAGCTGGAACGAAGCCTGGAGGGCGATTTTGACCGGGTGCTGGCCCGGCTCCACGACGGGGTGCTGAACGGGAGCATGTCCGCCTCCTACGAGGACGGCTCCGACGTGACCATGGGGGAGATGCGCTGCGCCGTGCGCATGTACGAGCGGTACAGCTGCATGGGCAAGAACCGGGTGGCCCTGTCCATGACGCTGGTGGGCGTGGGGCGGCAGCTGCACCTGACGGCCATCATCACCGCCGGCGGCAGCCAGGCCATGTTCTTCAAGGTCAACACCTGGGGTGAGGAGGCCTTTCTGGACACCCTGGCCGCCGTGGTGGAGGAGCTGTAAGAGAGAAAAAGCGCCCCCGGAGCCGGCAGGCTCCGGGG
>CAVJBM010000088.1:0-4663 GCA_963647775.1 Anaerovibrio sp. | reverse complement strand
CCGCGGCTATATCACCCCCTATATGGTCACCGACACCGAGAAGATGGAGGCCGTCCTGGACGATCCCGTCATCCTCATCACCGATAAGAAGATCTCCTCCATTCAGGAGCTGCTGCCCCTGCTGGAGCCTGTGGCCCAGTCCGGCAAGAAGCTGCTGATCATCGCCGAGGATGTGGAGGGCGACGCCCTGTCCACCCTGCTGGTGAACAAGCTGCGCGGCACCCTGAACGTCTGCTGCATCAAGGCCCCCGGCTTCGGCGACCGCCGCAAGGAGATGCTCCAGGACATCGCCGTCCTCACCGGCGGCACCGTCGTGTCCTCCGACATGGGCATGGAGCTGAAGGAAGCCACCATGGATATGCTGGGCCGCGCCCGCCAGGTGAAGGTCTCCAAGGAGAACACCATCATTGTGGACGGCGCCGGCGCCTCTGACGCCATCGCCGCCCGGGTCGCCCAGATCCGCCACATGATCGAGAACACCACCTCCGACTACGACAAGGAGAAGCTGCAGGAGCGCCTGGCCAAGCTGGCCGGCGGCGTGGCCATCATCCGCGTCGGCGCTGCCACCGAGGTGGAGATGAAGGAGAAGAAGCTCCGCATCGAGGACGCCCTGAACGCCACCCGCGCCGCCGTTGAGGAGGGCATCGTGGCCGGCGGCGGCACCGCCTATGTGAACGCCGTGGCCGCCGTGGAGGCCCTGCTGCCCACCGTGGAGGGTGACGAGAAGACCGGCGTGGCCATCATCGCCAAGGCCCTGACCGAGCCCATGAAGCAGATCGCCGTCAACGCCGGCATCGACGGCTCCGTGGTGCTGGAGAAGGTGAAGGAGGCCGGCAAGATCGGCTACGGCTTCGACGCCTACAAGGAGGAGTACTGCGACATGATCTCCGCCGGCATCGTGGATCCCACCAAGGTGACCCGCTCCGCCCTGGAGAACGCCTCCTCCATCGCCGCCGTGCTGCTGACCACCGAGTCCCTGGTGGCCGACAAGCCCGAGCCCCCCGCCCCCGTGGCCCCCGCCGCTCCCGACATGGGCGGTATGTACTAAGCCCGGAGCCAACTGAACCATAGAGAGGTCCGCCGCCTGCCGCGCAGGCGGCGGACCTTTTTGCGCTTCGGGCCCCCTCCGGGATGTTTTTTTGCCGCCGGGGCGAGAAATCTTCCAAGGGAAATTGACAAATCCCGCCCGATGAGTATACTGTGTTTATTCGGACGAATAAACACCGCCATTTGTGAAAAAATGGCACAAAAGAGGAGCATATATGAGGAAACCGGGAACCATCATACGGGCGTTGGCGGCGGTGTGCGCGCTGACGGTCCTGCTGGCCGGCTGCCGGCAGGCGCCGGCGGCGGAGTCACAGTCCGGCGGGGATCTGCCTGTGATCCGCGTGGGCTGCGACATCTACCCGCCCTACAACTACACCGGCACCGACGGCCGGCCCACCGGCATTGACATCGACCTGGCCGCTGAGGCCTTCCGCCGCATGGGCTATCAGCCCAAGTTCATCAGCATCGACTGGGAGAGCAAGCGGACCCTGGTGGAGCGGGGCGACATCGACTGCATCTGGTCCAGCTTCAGCATGGACGGCCGGGAGGACGATTACCGCTGGGCCGGGCCCTATATGGTCAGCCGGCAGGTGGTGGCCGTCATGCGGGACAGCGAGATCCATACGCTGGCGGACCTGGAGGGCAAGACCGTGGCCGTTCAGGCCACCACCAAGCCGGAGGAGATCTTCCTGTCCGGCACGGACCCCCGTATTCCCCGGCTCCAGGCGGTGTTCTCCATGCAGAACCGGGAGCTGATCTATCCCGCCATGTCCAAGGGCTATGTGGACGCCGTGGCCGCCCACGAGACCTCCGTGCTCCAGTACATGGCGGACTACGGCGTGGAGTACCGCATTCTGGAGGAGCCCCTGCTGGTGGTGGGGCTGGGGGTGGCCTTCGCCAAGGACGACGGGCGGGGGCTGGACCAGGCTCTCTCCCGCACGCTGGACGAGATGCGCGCCGACGGCACCACCCGGGAGATCCTGGCCCGCTACCTGCCAGACCCGGACCCCTATCTGGAGGTGGACAGCCATGAGGACTAAGCCGGACCCCAAGCTCCGGGTACACCTGTGGCCGGTGCTGCTGTTGGCGGGGATCGCCCTGCTGCTGGTGGCCTTTTTCAGCGCCACCCGCACGGACATGGCCGCGGCGGAGGAGCACCTGTCCGACACCGTGAACTACATCCGCCAGCAGTGCGCCACCTACAGCAGCCTGAACCTGGCCTCCGAGGCCAAGGGCCTGATGCGCATCATCGGCGCGGCCCAGCAGGTGGAGCGCGACCTCAGCCGGGACGGCGGCCAGCCCGGCCGGGACGCCCTGGCCGGCTATGCCGACGAGCTGTACCTCACCGGCGTCATCCTGCTGGATCCGGAGGGCGGCCTGGTGGCGGAATACTGCGCCGACGGCCTGGGGATGGAGGCCCTGGCGGAGGAGCTGGTCAAGACCGCCGTGCTGGACGTGGCGGTCCACCCGGAAAAGACCTATGCCGCCCGGGCCACCTTTGACGACGGCACCTACGCCGACCTGGCGGCCTACGGCCGGACGGATGTCCCCGGCGTGGTGGTGGCCTACTACCACACCCCCGCCGAGTACATCAACAGCTACAGCCTGTCCTTCCAGAATCTGCTCTCCGGCTACAGCATCGAGCGGGACGGCACCATCGCCGTCACCAAGGGGGACCGGGTGGTGGCCTCCAACGACGAGAGCCTCATCGGCCGCAGCACCGACGAGGTGGCCACCCTGCTGTACATCAGCCAGAAGGCGGCCAACGGCAAGCTGGTCCACGTGCCCCGGGACTTCACCGGCCTGACCCATAGCTTCGGCATCATCGACCGCGGCCGGGACTACTACGTCTACGCCTACCTGGCGGAGCGCAGCGTGTTTGAATCCACGCCGCGCAAGCTGCTCTTCGCCGCGCTGGGGTACTTCTTTTTGCTGCTGCTGTTCCAGCTGTTCCGCTGGAAGACCCAGCAGCGCTATCAGGAGGACCGGCTCACCCGCGAGCGGGACTATCAGGAGAAGCTGAAGGAGGCCGCCGACCGGGCGGAGAGCGCCAACCGGGCCAAGACGGAGTTCCTCCAGCGGATGAGCCACGACATCCGCACCCCCATCAACGGCATCCGCGGCATGGTGGAGATCGGCAGCTACTACGCCGACGACCCGGAGAAGCAGGCGGAGTGCCGGCAGAAGATCTGGGACGCCTCCGGCCTGCTGCTGGAGCTGGTGAACGAGGTGCTGGACATGGGCAAGCTGGAGTCCGGCGAGATCGTGCTGGAGGAGCGGGCCTTCCACATGCCCACCCTGCTGAATGAGATCAGCAACACCATGGAGCAGACCGCCGCCGACCGGGGGATCACCGTCACCCGGGCCCAGCGGGAGCTGCCCCACCCCGACCTGATCGGCAGTCCGCTGCACCTGAAGCGGCTGCTGATGAACCTGCTGAGCAACGCCGTGAAGTACAACAAGGACAACGGCTCCGTCTCCCTCTCCTGCCGGGAGGTCCGCCAGGAGGGCGATACCGCCTGGATCGAGTTTGTCTGTGCGGACACGGGCATCGGCATGAGCGAGGAGTTCCAGAAGCACCTGTTCGAGCCCTTCACCCAGGAGAAAAACGACGCCCGCTCCACCTACGGCGGCACCGGCCTGGGTATGCCCATCGCCAAGAGTCTGGTGGACAAGATGGGCGGCACCATTGAATTTGAGAGCCAAAAGGATGTGGGTTCCACCTTCCGGGTGCTGCTGCCCTTCCGCATCGACAACAACGGTACGGGGAAAGCAGAGCGGGAGGAGCCCGCCGGGGCGGTCTCGCTGGCCGGGACCCGCGTCCTGTTGGCCGAGGACAACGACCTGAACATGGAGATCGCGGAGTTCCTGCTGGGGAATGC
This sequence comes from Anaerovibrio sp., assembly GCA_963647775.1. Classification (GTDB taxonomy): domain Bacteria; phylum Bacillota; class Clostridia; order Oscillospirales; family Oscillospiraceae; genus Enterenecus. The sequence continues at coordinate 734 of CAVJBM010000088.1, read as the reverse complement.
CGGGGCCGCCGTGGCCGGCGTCCACAACGGGCAGGAGGCGGTGGACCTGTTCCGCCAGTCCGCCCCCGGGGAGTTCGACGCCATCCTGATGGACGTGATGATGCCCGTGATGGACGGCTACCAGGCCACCCGGGCCATCCGCGCCCTGGACCGGCCGGACGCGGCAGCCATCCCCATCATCGCCATGACGGCCAACGCCTTCGCTGAGGACGCCCAGAAGGCCTACGCCGCCGGCATGAACGAGCACATCACCAAGCCGCTGGACGCCCGGGTCCTGGTCCAGGCCCTGGCCGGGGCCATCCGGGCGGCGGGCGGGCAGCCCGTGGAGCCGCAATAAGTGAAGCAGGTCCCCGCGCACCGCGCGGGGACCTGCTGTTTTCAGAGAATGTGGAACCCCCGGGCCCCTCAGAACAAAAAACGCCTGCGGCGTTTGGGTGGAGGCAGCGAGTTCGACACGACCGTTCTTTCCAAAACAAAAACACCATTCTGGCGGATGGTGTTTTTATCAGGCCGCGCAGCGGCCCGGCGCAGGTGCGCCGCCACAAGTGTTTTCGCAGAGCGAAAACCTTGATGCCGGGCGAATTCATTTCGCCCGAGCAGATCAAATTCCCTTGGAGTGGAGCGAACAAAGTGAGCGGAACCCAAAAAAGAAGGACATGACTTTTGTCATGTCCTTCTTTTTTGGAGCGAGTGACGAGGCTCGAACTCGCTACCTCCACCTTGGCAAGGTGGCG
>CAVJBM010000087.1:0-2576 GCA_963647775.1 Anaerovibrio sp. | reverse complement strand
CGCTTTGCCCAACAGGGCCCGATGGCAGCAAAATACCCCTCCGGCAGCAATGCTGCCGGAGGGGTGTTTTGCATCTGTTCAGTTTTCGGCTCCTCAGCCCGGGGGCCAGGTCATGTCCCGCCCAGCCAGCACATGGAAGTGCAGGTGATGGACGGACTGCCCCGCCTGGTCTCCCCGCAGAACTCCGTTCTGCGGGGGCCCCGAATATTTCACTTGCGCGGCAGAAATGAATTCTGCCTTGCGCCAAGATTTTGCCTTCGGCAAAATGCTTGTACGGCGCGCCCGCGCCGAGCTGCGGCGACCAGGCTCCTCAGCCCGGGGGCCAGGTCATGTCCCGCCCAGCCAGCACATGGAAGTGCAGGTGATGGACGGACTGCCCCGCCTGGTCTCCCCGCAGAACTCCGTTCTGCGGGGGCCCCGAATATTTCACTTGCGCGGCAGAAATGAATTCTGCCTTGCGCCAAGATTTTGCCTTCGGCAAAATGCTTGTACGGCGCGCCCGCGCCGAGCTGCGGCGACCAGGCTCCTCAGCCCGGGGGCCAGGTCATGTCCCGCCCAGCCAGCACATGGAAGTGCAGGTGATGGACGGACTGCCCCGCCTGGTCGCCGCAGTTGGATACCACCCGGAAGTCGGTGATGCCCAGGCTCTTGGTCACCTTGGAGATGACCTCAAAGCAGTGGGCCGCCACGGGGGCGTTGGCCGCGGTGATCTCCCCGCAGGACCTGATGTGCTCCTTGGGGATCACCAGGAAGTGGGTGGGCGCCTGGGGGGCGATGTCGTAAAAGGCAAAGACCTGCTCGTCCTCGTACACCTTGTTGGAGGGGATCTCCCCCGCCGCGATCTTGCAGAACAGGCAGTCCTTGTCGTGGTTCAGCGCGTCAGACATGGTAACACCTCTTTCATTCATCCCGCTCGATGCCGAGCGTGTCGTAATATTCATCGGAAAAGTGCAGCACTGCCGGGCCAGATCCTCCCGGGTGCTCATCCGTTCAGCTTGCCGGCCACGAAATCGTCCACGGCCGCCAGGGCGTCGTCCACCTTCAGCACGTCGGTGCCGCCGCCCATAGCGGAGTCGGGCTTGCCGCCGCCCTTGCCGCCGCAGACGGCGGTGACGGCGCGGATGATATCCCCGGCCTTGACCCCCTTGGCCACGGCCTCCTTGCCGCAGGAGGCGGCGAAGGTGATCTTGCCGTCCTTCACGCTGGCCAGCACGGCCACCACGTTGTCCGCCTTGCTGCGGAGGGTGTCGCCCATCTGGCGCAGAGCGTCGGCGGAGGCGTCGTTCAGGGCGGCGGTGATGACCTTCACGCCGCCCACCTCGCGGGCGCCGAAGAGGAAGCGGTCCGCCTCGCCGGCGGCCTCCCGGGCCTTGTACTTCTCCACCAGGTGGCGGAGGGTGCGGCCCTCCTCCAGGGTCTGCTGCAGGCGCTCCCGCAGGTTGGCGGGCTTGGCCTTCAGCATGGCCGCCGCGTCGAACAGGGCCTGCTGGGCCCGGTTGAGCAGCTCCAGGGACAGCTTGCCGGTGGTGGCCTCGATGCGGCGCACGCCGGAGGCCACGGAGAACTCGCTGGTGATGTGGAACACGCCCACCTTGGCGGTGTTGTCCAGATGGGTGCCGCCGCAGAACTCCACGGAGAAGCCGCTGCCCATGTCCACCACGCGGACGGTGTCGCCGTACTTCTCGCCGAAGAGGGCGATGGCCCCGCGCTTCTTGGCCTCCTCCATGGGGAGAACCTCGGTGACCACGTCGTAGCCGGCCAGCACCGCCTCGTTCACCATGGCGGACACCTTGGACAGCTCCTCGGCGGTGAGGGCGGAGAAGTGGGTGAAGTCGAAGCGCACCCGGTCGGGCTCCACCAGGGAGCCGGCCTGGTGGACGTGGTCGCCCAGCACCTTACGCAGGGCGGCGTCCAGCAGATGGGTGGCGGAGTGCGCGCGCATGATGGCCCGGCGGCGGTCCGCGTCGATGGCGGCGGTGACGGTGTCCCCCAGCTTGAGGACGCCCTCGGTCACCTTGCCGTAGTGCATATACTTGCCGCCCTTGTTCTTCTGCACGTCGGTGACGGTGAAGCTGACGCCGCCGGCGGTGATGGTGCCGTGGTCGGCCACCTGGCCGCCCATCTCAGCGTAGAAGGGGGTCTTGTCCAGCACCACGATGGCCTCCACGCCGGGCATCAGCTCCTCGGCCTGCTCGTTCTCCACCACCAGGGCCACCACCTTGGCGCCGTCGATGGTGTTGTGGTCGTAGCCCACGAACTCGGTGGAGGGGACCTCCTTGCCGAACTCCACACCGGCCCAGCCCAGGTCGCCCAGGGCCTCACGGGCCTTGCGGGCGCGCTGGCGCTGCTCGTCCATCTGCTTGTGGAACTCGGCCTGGTCCAACTCCATGGCCTGCTCCTCTACCATCTCCAACGTCAGGTCAATGGGGAAGCCGTAGGTGTCGTACAGCTTGAAGGCGTCGGCGCCGGAGAAGATCTTCTCCGCCCGGGCCTTGTGCCCGGCCAGCATCTCGGTGAAGATGCGCAGGCCGCCGTCGATGGTCTTGGCGAAGTTCTCCTCCTCCACCCGGATGACC
>CAVJBM010000086.1:0-4509 GCA_963647775.1 Anaerovibrio sp. | reverse complement strand
TCGCCTGCGGCGGCGGCATCTACACCTCCGCTGTTGACGCGGCCAAGAAGGTCGAGGGCGCCAAGGTCATCGGCGTCGACGTGGACCAGGCTGGCGTCATCGCCCTGTACGCCGGCGGCGAGGATCATGCCAGCGAGTACCTGGACCTGACCGTCACCTCCGCCATGAAGGGTCTCTATCCCGCCACCTATGACACCCTGAACGACATCATCAACAACGGCAACTGGGCCAACTACGTCGGCAAGATCGCCACTCTGGGCCTGGTCAGCGAGGATCCCACCCTGAACTATGTCCAGATCCCCATGGAGTCCACTCAGTGGGTCGAGGGCAAGTTCACCCAGGAGGACTACAAGGCTCTGGTGAAGGGCATGCTGGACGGCGAGATCGAGGTCTCCAACAACATCAAGGTCGAGCCCACCGTCACCAACGTCAACGTGGACTATCAGGGCCAGATCGTGTGATCGGTCTCTCTCAACGCAACACACAAGCTGAAACGGGAGCGGTCTCGTAAGAGACCGCTCCCGTTTTATAAGAGCCCCTGCCGGATGGCGGGGGCTCTTTGTTTGCCTCAAAGCAGGTGGAGCGTATCGTCGATGGACATGGTCAGCAGGCCCGGCTGCCCGGCATCGGGGGTCAGCCCGTACCGGGCCCAGTAGGCCCGGGCGGCGGCGCTGTCCGGGCAGGGAAGGGTGAGGGCTGCCTTGCCGGCCGCCCGGCCCTCGGACACCGCCTGCCCCAGCAGCTGGACGCCGAAGCCTCTGCCCCGGAACTCCGGCAGCAGATAGAACACCGAGACCGCTCCGGGCCGGGCCTGAAACAGCCCCACGGCTTCCCCGGCACGAAGGACCTCCAGACCCGGGCCCTCCGCCCGGTAGCCCTCGGCGGCGAAAGCGGAGTAGAGGTCAGAGACGGTCAGATTGGCAATGGGCCTGAAGTAGAGAGAACTGTTGGCAATGGAGGCGGCGATGGCGTCAGAGACAGTGGGTGCATGGGCGGGCATGGCCAGGTCAGGGGAGAGGTGCCCGGCGTCGTTGAACCAGCACACCCGGGCCGTCCCGCCGTCAAACTCGATTTTTGACACCCCGGTATTGTCGCTGTGGGCCACGGAGTTGATCTCCTCCTCCGGCACGCCCAGCCAGCGGCTCAGAGCGCAGCGGATGGCGGTGCCGTGGGCGAAAACGGCCGCGGTCTGCCCCGGGCGGGCGGCGGCGATCTCCTCCACCGCCTGGGAGACCCTGGCCCGCACCTGGGAGAAGGTCTCGCTGTCCTCGGTCTGCCACCGGTGGTCGCACCGCCAGAAGGCCAGCAGGCTGTCCGCGTCCCGCTCCAGCAGCTCGCCCCAGGGGTGGTCCTCCCACCAGCCGGCGTGGATCTCCCGCAGCCGGGGGTCGGTGCGCAGGGCAAGCCCCTTGGGCCGGCAGATGGCCTGGGCTGTGGTCATGGTGCGGAACAGGTCGCTGGAATAGGCCGCGTCCACGGGGATACCCCGGAATCGCTCCTCCAGCGCCTTGATCTGGCGGTAGCCCTTGGGGGTGATGTGGCTGTTGTACCAGCCCTGGCAGCGGCGGTAGAGATTGCCGTCCGCCTGTGCGTGTCGGATGAGAGAGATATACGGTGGTCATTTCTTTGCCCTCTGTCTGTCGTTAAAAATACAAAATGATTTTACGCCAACTTTCAGTGATTGTCAAATGGCACGGTTTGGGGTATAATTAGGCTGATTCATTCCGTACACTGGAAAGAGAACCTATTGTAGGAGGCAAGCAAGCGATGCAGCCTGTTTTGGAAGAATATTTTGACACCCTGAAGGGGAAAAAGCTGGCGGTGATCGGCATGGGCGTTTCCAACATGCCCCTGATCGAAAAGCTGCTGGACGCCGGCCTGAACGTCTGCGCCTGCGACAAGCGGGAGCGGGAGGCCTTTGACGGCCGGGCGGAGGAGCTGGAGCAGCGGGGCCTGAAGCTGTACCTGGGCGCCGGCTATCTGGAGCACCTGGCGGACGCGGACGTGATCTTCCGCACTCCCGGGATGCGCCCGGATCTGCCCCAGCTGGCCCAGGCGGTGGAGGGCGGCGCGGAGCTCACCTCGGAGATGGAGGTGTTCCTGTCCCTGTGCCCCTGCCGGGTCATCGCCGTCACCGGCTCCGACGGAAAGACCACCACCACCACCATCATCGCCGGGATGCTCAAGGCGGCGGGGTACCGCACCTTTGTGGGCGGCAACATCGGCCACCCTCTGCTCAGCGAGGTGGACGACATCCGGCCCGACGACATCGTGGTGCTGGAGCTGTCCTCCTTCCAGCTGATGACCATGCGGCAGAGCCCGAACATCGCCGTGGTCACCAACCTGGCCCCCAACCACCTGGACATCCATAAGGACATGGCGGAGTATGTGGACGCCAAGCGCAACATCTTCCGCTGGCAGGACACCGGCGACAAGCTGGTCCTCAACGCCGACAACGAGATCACCGCCTCCTTCGTCCCCGAGGCCAGGGGAGAGGTGGTCCAGTTCAGCCGGAAAAAGCCGCTGGACCGGGGCATCTGCCTGAAGGACGGCATGGTGGTCAGCAACAACCGGCCGGTGCTGGCGGCGGCGGACATCAAGCTGCCCGGCGTACACAACCTGGAAAACTACATGGCGGCCATCGCCGCGGTGGAGAGCCTGGTGCCCGACGGGGTCATCCAGGAGTTTGCCCGCACCTTCGGCGGCGTGGCCCACCGCATCGAACTGGTGCGGGAGCGGGCGGGCGTTCGCTGGTATAACGACTCCATCGCCTCCAGCCCCAGCCGCACCATCGCCGGCCTGCGCTCCTTTGACCAGAAGGTGCTCCTCATCGCCGGCGGCTACGACAAGCACATTCCTTATGACGTGCTTGGACCAGAGATCACAAGGGCTGTAAAGGTATTGTTCCTGACAGGTGATACGGCAGAAAAGATCCGTCAGGCCACGGTGAACGCCCCGGATTACCAGCCCGGCCAGCCGGAGATCGTCCTCTGTGCTGACCTGAAGGAGGCGGTGGAAAGGGCCGCCGCCGCGGCGCAGAGCGGCGACGTGGTCATCCTGTCCCCGGCCAGCGCCTCCTTCGACCGCTTCAAGAACTTTGAGGAGCGGGGGAACGTATTCAAGGCCCTGGTGAACGCCCTCTGAGGGCATAGGCCAAGCGTGCCCGCGCATAGGGTGCCCCAAGGGGGTGACTGCCGTGGGGCGTTTGCGGTTTCGACGGACCTTCCGCGCCCGGCGCAGGCCGCCCGGGGCGCTGTTGCCGCTGCTGCTGGCGGCGGCGCTGTCCGTCCTGTTTTTCGCGCGGCTGACCCACCGGCTGCGCCCCGAGCTGGAGACCGTGGCCGCCAGCCGGGCCGTCAATCTCATCTCCACGGCCATGGGCCAGGAGGTGGACGACTGCCTGACCGCCGAGGGCCTGGACTACGGCGATTTCGTCACCATGACCACCGACAGCGAGGGGCGGGTCACCGCCCTGGCGGGGAACGGCGCGGGCCGGGCCCTGCTGAAGCGCCGGGTGGTGGACGGGCTGGCCGCCCGGCTGGAGTCCATCGACCCGGAGGCCCTATCCGTCCCCGCGGGAAATCTCACGGGCTGGCTGCCCCTGTCCGGGATGGGGCCGGGCGTGCGTGTCAGGGTCCGCTCGGTAGGGGACGTGACCGCAGAATACCGCAACAGCTTTACCGCCGCCGGGGTCAACCAGACCTGCCATCAGGTGTGGCTGGACCTGACGGTCACCGTTTACCTGCTCATTCCGGGGAACATCATCCCCGTCACCGTCAGCGACAGCGTCTGTGTGGCGGAGACAGTCATCGTGGGGCAGGTGCCCGACACCTATCTGAATCTGCTGAAGGGAGAGCAGTAGCATGGACCAGCGAGAGGAACTGGAGCGGCTCCGCAGGGAACTGAACCAACACAACTACAATTATTACGTTCTGGACGCGCCCACCATCACCGACTTTGAGTACGACCATATGCTCCGCCGGCTGGAGGAGCTGGAGGCGGCCCACCCGGAGTGGATCACCCCGGATTCCCCCACCCAGCGAGTGGGGGGCAAGGCCCTGGACAGCTTCCAGCAGGTGGTCCACCGCGTGCCGCTCCAGAGCCTTCAGGACGTCTTTTCCCCGGAGGAGCTGCTGGATTTCGACCGCCGGGTGCAGGAGAGCGCCGGAGCGGCGGAGTACATTCTGGAGCCCAAGGTGGACGGCCTTTCCGTGGCCATCGAGTACGAGGACGGCATTTTCGTCCGGGGCGCCACCCGGGGGGACGGCCAGATCGGCGAGGATGTGACGGAGAACATCCGTACCATCCGCTCTATCCCCATGGTGCTGGAGGGCGCGCCCCACTCCCTTATCGTCCGGGGGGAGGTCTACATGCCCCGCAAGGTCTTTGAAAAACTCAACGAGCAGCGGGAACTCCGGGGCGAGGCCCTCTTTGCCAATCCCCGCAACGCCGCCGCCGGCTCCATGCGGCAGCTGGACCCCAAGATCGCCGCCGCCCGGGGGCTGGACA
>CAVJBM010000085.1:0-4826 GCA_963647775.1 Anaerovibrio sp. | reverse complement strand
GGTGACCGTCACCTACTTCCAGGATTACGCCCAGAAGATGACCTTCACCGCCACCGCCCCCAACGGCCGGAGCTCCACCGCCGTCCTCAACGGGCTCGACGGCGTCATCGACAAGGCTGCGCCGGAAATTCTCAAGACAGAGGAACCGCTGTGCCGCAAAGGCTTCACGGTGCCCTACGCGGTCAAGGTCACGCTGCTCCCCAACGAGCCGGCGACCTCCCCCAACTACGGCGGCTGGCACGATGAGGAACAGCAGAACGGCACTGTGGTGAGACGCCCCGACGAGCACACAAATTCGTCCCCCCTGGTCCTCACCTTCACCGCCAACGGCACCTACAACGTCCGCTTTGTTGACAAGGCCGGCAACGTGACCGTGCACACCGTCACCATCAACAGCATCGACAACACCGCGCCGGACCTGAAGGTGGAAAATCTGACTGTCAGCGGCAAAACCGCCGCGGTGGACATCACAGTGGATGAAGCCTGCACCGTGACCTGGGGCGAGAGCGATTACTGGACCTTCACCGACACTGGCACCCAGACTAAGACCGTGCGCCTGGGCGAAAACGGCACCTACCTCTTCACCGCCACGGACAAGGCGGGCAACCGGACCGTCCAGTCCCTCAAGGTGCGCGACATCGACAACATCGCCCCCTCCATCAGCTTCGCCAGCGGCATCATCTACGTGCTGAAGGGCGACCTGACCGGCCTGGCCAGCCAGTGGGGCGCTGGCATCACCCTCTGGGACAACGTGACCGATGAGGCGACCCTGAGGGGGAACCTGGGTATTTCGGGCGACGTTGTCATCAACGCCGCCGGCGAGTACACCGTGACCTACACCGTCACCGACAAGGCCGGGAACGTGACCACCGCCACCCGCATCGTGCGGGTCATCGGGGAGGACACCGTCTGCCTGAACATCGACGGCAAGCTGGTCATGCCGGACAGCACCGTGGTGCTCCGCCCCGGCACGCACACCTTGACGCTGGTGAACAACGGCACGGAGCCCTACTCCATCAAGGCCCGGGCGGGGGTGCTCAGCGCCGGGCAGATGAAGTACCTCTCCGGCAGCTCCCTGACCTTCGGGGAGGGCGGCACGTTCACCGTCGCCACCCCCGGCTACTACACCCTGCTGGTGACCACCCAGAGCCGGCAGACCATCCGGATCCTGCTCTATGTGGAGCGGTGAGCAAAGGAGGACGCTTATGAAAAAACGAATCCTGTCCTGGCTCCTGTGCGCGGCGCTGCTGGTGGGGCTGGTCCCCACCGCGGCGCTCCCCGCGCTGGCCGACGACCTGTCCGGCGTCATCACCCTCAGTGACGACTACATCAGCGTCTCCGTGTCCAAGGCCAACGGCGGCTTCACCGTCCGCACCGTGGAGGGCGACCGCCTGAAAAAGTCCGACAACGACAAGGACCTGCTCTACCACGACGGCGCCTACGACACGTCCTTCGTGTCCTTCCAGGTGGGGAGCACGGAGTACCTCTTCGGCGGCAAATACCCCGGCAGCACCCTTGCAGTGACCGAGGAGAACGGCACGGTCAAGGCCGTGTGGACCGTGGACGGCCTGACCTTCACCCAGAGCATCTCCCTGGAGAACACCAGCTCCAGCCAGTCGGGCATGGTCAGCAACTGAACGGACCGGGCCGGGGCGCGCACGCGCCCCGGCCCGGAGACCATCCAAAGGAGACTCTATGAGAGCGAAACAGATCGCGGCGGCGCTGCTGTGTGCGCTGCTGCTCCTGTCCGGCGTCCGGGCCTACGGGGCGGAGGAGCCGGAGCCCATCCGCGTGGCCTATCTGGACAGCGGCATCTCCGTCTACCACCTGGACTCTGACCATGTGGAGCCGGGGGAGAACCTGATCTTCCCCGGCCGGGACACGGAGGACCGGGTGGGCCACGGCACTGCCGTGGCGGGGCTGCTGCTGGGCTCGGTGGAGCTGGGCCTTGCGGGCCTGTGCACGGAGGCCGTGGCCGTGCCCATCGTATGCTATGACCGCTATCCCTCCGGTGTGACCGCCCGGGGGGACGGCAGCACGCTGGCGGCGGCCATCCGCCTGGCGGTGGACGTCTACGGCTGCCGCATCCTCAACATCAGCATGGGCCAGACCGAGGACGACCCGGACCTGCGGGCGGCGGTGGAGTACGCCCAGGCCGCCGGCGCGCTCATCGTGGCCGCCGTGGGCAACGACAACCTCTCCGCCCCGGAGCGGGTGTACTACCCCGCCGCCTACGACGGGGTCATCGGCGTGGGCGCGGCGGACGGGGCGGGCCCCGCGGCCTTTTCCCAGCGGAATGCCGTGTCCCTGCTGGCCCAGGGGGTGGGGCTGTCCACCGTCACCAACCGGAAAAATGCCCGGGTCGAGGTCCGCAGCGGCACCTCCTTCGCCTGCGCGGCGGTGAGCGGCCTGTGCGCCCGCCTGTGGCAGGAGGACCCCGCCCTCACGGCGGCCCAGGTGCGGCAGAAGCTGTTCCGGCTGGCCCGGGACGTGGGGGAGCCCGGCTTCGACCGGGACAGCGGCTGGGGCCTTGCGGAGACCGCGCCCGCGGCCCTGCCCATCGACGCCCGGCGGCTGCCGCGGCAGCCCGTCCAGGCCCTCTGCCTGGCATAGCGTGAAAGGAGAATGGAAATGAAACAGAAACGGACCCTTGCCCTTCTGCTGGCGGCCCTGTGCCTGTGCCTGACCGCCTGCGGCGGCGGCAATCAGGACCCGCCCCCGGACGACGAGATCGTGGGCGACGACTGGCGGGTCACCGGCGTGGTGCGGGACGCGGGCTCCATCACCCGGGGCGGCGCGGACACCGACGTGCTGGTGTGCGTCAACGAGGACGGCGCCAACTTCTACTACGACGAGGAGGAGCAGACCCTCTACGCCTATGTGGAGTACCCCGTGACGATCTCCGACCCGTGGGACAGCTTCCAGAGCATCGATTTTGCCGACCGCAGCGGCGATGACGACGGCGACGTGGCCATGCTGTTCGACGTGGACGGCGAGACGGTGCTGATGGTGTGGTTCTGGGACGAGGAGGCCGGCGGCTTCCTGTTCCAGCCGGAGGAATCGTCGGATTTTTAACAAGGAAAGCCCAAAAGAAAAAGGGAGCCGGTCCTGTGGACCGGCTCCCTTGCTTTGCTGTCATTCGGCCTTTCCGCTGCCCCGCAGGCCGTGGAGGTAAAGCTCCCCGCAGGCGGGGTACATGGGCAGCGCCGAGGCCATCACCACGATGCCCCGCTCCCGCGCCAGGTCCAGCATCCCCTGGTCCGGGCGCTTGCCCCGCACGAACACCACGCATTTCATGTCCATCATGTCGGCGGTGCGGATGACCTGGGGGTTCACCAGGCCGGTGAGCAGCAGGGCCTGGTTCTTCACGTAGGCCAGCACGTCGCTCATGAAGTCGCTGCCGCAGGCGGCCAGCACCGGCGTATCCAGCCGGTCCTCTCCGCAGAGCACCTCGGCCTTCAGAATGGAACGGACTTCGCGCAGCAGCATGGACACACCTCCCGGGCACTCCGCCGCGGCAGAGCGTTAAAAAATCATCAATTTATTATAGCTGTGCGGCCCGCCGCTGTCAAGCGTGGAAAACACAAAAAATGGCTGCCTGCCGCCGGGCCCGTTGTCAGAAGGTGACGACCTCCTGGGCGGGCTTCTCCGCGGCGGAGATGGACTCCACCTCCAGCAGGGGGCCGGACTGGCCGCCGTAGAGCTCGTGCTCGATGGTGCCGAGCTTCGCGGTGAGCTCCACCCAGTCCCGGGTCTCAAAGTCGTCCAGGTGCTCGCCCTTGGCCACCATGCCCAGGAAGGACACGTCCTTCTCGCAGCACAGCATGGCGAACCGGCCGGGGGCGGCGAAGCCGGGGTACTTGGCGATGTGGCACATGACCATCTTGGCCCGGATGGTCTTGCCCACCCAGCGGTCGGTGTGCTCCATGGCGTCCACGTAAAAGACGCCGAAGTCGTCGTCGGGGATGTGGATGACCGGCTGGGACAGGTCGAAGGGGCAGAGACTGCCGTCGTCGTAGTCGTCGCTGGTGCCGTCCAGATTCTCCAGATAGATGCTGGCCCGGCGGTTGACCATCCGCAGGTTGCGCCGGCGGAGGGCGGCCCGCAGGTTCTCGTCACAGCGGTTGAACACAATCATATCCGCGCTGATGAGCTTTTCCATCATCAGCTGGCCCATGTTGCGGGCGTAGGCGTCGAAGGTAGACGCCTCCACCATGGTCATGATCTGGTACAGGATCCAGTTGGAGGGGAGCACCTCCTGCTCCAGCCGGGGCAGGGGCCACATGCCGTTGTACTCGATGAGCACCTGGGCGGGCTTGTACTGCTTTTCCAGCTTTTTCAGCAGGGACATTTTCAGCTCGTCCTCGTCCTCCACGTCCACCACGGTGACGTTGCGCAGCAGGGCGGGGTCGTACTCCTCCTCCCCCTGCTCGCAGCGGATGAGCAGGGTGCGGTCCTCGGCGGCGAAGCCGTCGGCCAGGATGCCGTTGATGAAGTTGGTCTTGCCGGCGTCCAGAAAGCCGGCGAACAGATAGACAGGGATCTCCATGCGGTGCTCCTTACAGGCCGAAGAGCTCGGCCAGCTTGTCCTCCTTCAGCTGGGCGCCGATGACGCACAGGCGGCCGGTGTAGTCGGCGGAGCCGGTGCGTACCTCGTGCTCGGCGGGGACATAGTCGAAGTGGTACCACACGCCGCCCTCGCCGGGGACGATGCCCTTGGCCCGCAGGATGGCGCCGTACTCGCCGGTGTCCAGGGCGGAGAGGATGCCGTCCAGCTGCTCCTTGGCAAAGACCTTGGGGGTCTCCCTGCCCCAGGAGGTGAACAC
>CAVJBM010000084.1:0-5160 GCA_963647775.1 Anaerovibrio sp. | reverse complement strand
CTCGCCGGAGAAGTTCAGGTCGATGTCGGGCACCTTGTCGCCGCCGAAGCCCAGGAAGGTCTCGAAGGGGATGTTGAAGCCGTCCTTCTCGTAGGGGGTGCCGCAGACGGGGCAGTTCATGTCCGGCATGTCCGCGCCGCAGCCGTAGCCGTGGGCGGGACCGTAGTCAAAGTCGCTGTGCTTGCACTTGGGGCAGCGGTAGTGGGGCGGCAGGGCGTTGACCTCGGTGATGCCCGACATGAAGGCCACCAGGGACGAGCCCACCGACCCGCGGGAGCCCACCAGATAGCCGTGCTCCAGAGAATTCTGCACCAGCTTCTGGGCGGACATGTAAATGACGTCGTATTCGCAGCGGATGATGTCGCCCAGCTCGTCCTCGATGCGCTTCACCACGATCTCCGGCGGGTTCTCGCCGTAAAGGCGGTGGGCTTTCCCCCACACCAGATCACGCAGTTCTCCGTCGGAATTCTCCAGCTTGGGGGCGAACAGGCCATCGGGCAGGGGGCGCACGTCGCCGATCCAGTCGGCCACCTGCCGGGGGGCCTCGATGACCACCCGATGGGCGGTCTCTTCCCCCAGGTAGGAGAACTCCTCCAGCATCTCGTCGGTGGTGCGGAAGTACAGGGGGTTGGGGGCGTCCGCGTCCTCGAACTCCTTGGCCGCCAGCAGCACGTGGCGGTAGATCTCCTCCTCCGGGTCCATGAAGTGGACGTCCCCGGTGGCGCACACGGGCTTGCCCATGCGGTCCCCCAGGGCCACTACCCGGCGGTTGAAGTCCCGCAGGTCCTCCTGGCTCTGGGCGATGCAGCGGCCCTCCTTGTCCGGGCGGAGCATGTAGGCGTTGTTGGACAGGGGCTGGATCTCCAAGTAGTCGTACCAGGCGGCGATGCGCTCCAGCTCCCGGTCGTCCCGACCGTCCACCACGGCGCGGAACAACTCTCCCGCCTCGCAGGCGGAGCCGATGATCAGGCCCTCCCGGTTCTCGTTGATGAGGGACTTGGGCATGATGGGGAAGCGGTTGAAGTGCTCCAGATGGGACAGGGACACCAGCTTGTAGAGGTTGCGCAGGCCGGTCTGGTCCTTGGCCAGCAGGATCAGGTGGTAGGCGCTGCGGCGGCTTCGGCCGCCCCGCCGCTTCCCCGCCAGGGCGGCGTTGATCTGGGCCGATTCGGTGACGCCCAGCTTTTCCAGCTCCGGGATCAGCTTCCAGAGGATGCCGCCGCAGACAGCGGCGTCGTCAAAGGCCCGATGGTGCTGGAAGGGCGGCAGGCCCAGGTGGGCGGCCACGGTGTCCAGCTTGTGGTTGCCCAGGTCGGGGCACAGATACTGGGCCAGGATGAGAGTGTCGAAATACAGCGGGTCGAAGCGGCGGCCGGTGCGGCGGCAGCTCTCCCGGATGAAGCCGGTGTCGAACTCGGCGTTGTGGGCGACCAGAGGCGTGTCCCCCAGCCAGTCCAGGAACTGCGCCGCCGCCTCGTCCGGCGCGGGCGCGCCCCGGACCATCTCGTCCGTGATGCCGGTGAGGGAGACGGTCTTGGCGCTGAGGGGATGCCCGGGATAGGCAAAGGCGGCGAACCTGTCCACCACCTCCCCGCCCCGCATCCGCACGGCGCCGATCTCGATGATGGAGTCGGTGCGGGCGTCCAGGCCGGTGGTCTCCAGGTCGAAGGCCACGTACTCCCCGTCCAGGGGCATGGAGCCGGGGCCGTGGACGCTCACCTTCTCGTCCACGTCGTTCTGATAATAAGCCTCCACGCCGTAGAGGATCTTGATCTTCTTGCCCCGGTCGGAGGCGCTGTAGGCGTCCGGGAAGGACTGGGCCACGCCGTGGTCCGTGATGGCGATGGCCGGGTGTCCCCAGGCGATGGCCCGGTTGATGGCCGCCTTGGTGTCGCACAGGGCGTCCATCATGGACATTTTTGTATGCAGATGGAGCTCCACCCGCTTCTCTTTGGCCTTGTCCTTGCGGCCCTCAGGGTCCGGGAGTTCTGTGACGCCGTAGGGCTCCAGGATCATCTCTCCGTCAAAGCGGTTCAGGTTCAGCCGGCCCTGGAGCCGGAGCCACTGGCCAGGCCGGATCTTTTCAATGAGGGGCTTGGCCTCGCTGGCCTCCATAAATTTATTCACAGAGATGGAGCCGGTGTAATCGGTGACGAAGAAGTTCACCACCCACGCCTTCCGGCGGGGAAGTTCCTTGTGCTCGATGTTGAACACCTTGCCCTCGATCACCACGCTGCCCATATCCAGCTGAAGATCCCCGATGGGGACGGCCTTCTTGCCGGCGCTGATCTTGCCGTAGATGGCGTGGGCCCGCTTGCCGCCGCCCTTCTCCTCCGGGGCGGCCTTGGTCTCCATCACCTGGCGGCGCATCTCCTCCATCTGGCGGAGCAGGTCGGGCGTGCTCTCCGCAGGGGGCTGGGGGGCGGGCGCGGCGGCGGGCTTTTCTTTCTCCGCGGGCGGCTCCGTCAGGGCGATCTCCGCGGCGCTGAGCCGCAGGCAGCGCACCAGCGTCTCCCGGGCGGCGGAGAGCACCTCCGCCGGGGCCCGGCAGACGGTCAGCAGGCGCACGGTCATGGCCCGCTCTGCCTTGGACACCCGCACCTCCACCGGACAGGGGCCCAGGGCCTCCATCACGCCGGGGGGGAAGGGGCACTTGGAAAAGGTCTGTTGAAATGTCGGCGTACCGACAGGACTCATAATGTCTCTCTCCTTATAAGTATCGCGCTGTGTCACAGTGTCTCGATGAGTTTCATCAGTTCGGGCACCAGCCGGTCCTCCGGCAGGCGGGCCACGATCTCCCCCTTGCGGAAGAGGACGCCCTCCCCCCTGCCGCCGGCGATGCCCACGTCCGCGTGGCGGGCCTCCCCGGGGCCGTTGACGATGCAGCCCATCACGGCCACGGTGATGGGCTTGTCCACGCCCTTCAGCAGCTCCTCCACCCGGCGGGCCATGGGGATGAGCCCGATCTGGGTGCGGCCGCAGGTGGGGCAGGAGATGAGCTCCGGCCCCTCCCGGCGCAGGCCGATGGCCTTGAGGATCTGCCGGGCGGCCAGCACCTCCTCCACCGGGTCCGCCGTCAGGGACACCCGCAGGGTGTCTCCCACCCCCAGGGCCAGCAGGCCGCCGATGCCGGCCGCAGCCTTGAGCACGCCAAGCTCCGGCGTGCCCGCCTCGGTGACGCCCAGGTGGAGGGGATAGTCGTACCGCTGGGCCATCAGCTGATAGGCCGCCATGGTCACCGGCACGGAGGATGCCTTCAGGGAAATGCAGATGTCCTCAAAGCCGTACCGCTCCAGCAGGGCGATGTGGCCCATGGCGCTCTCCACCATGGCCTCCGGCGTGGGGCCGCCGTAGCGCTCCAGCAGTTCCCGCTCCAGGGAGCCGCCGTTGACCCCGATGCGGATGGGGATGCCCCGCTCCATGCAGGCGCGGGCCACCTGCTCTACCCGGTCGGCTCCGCCGATGTTGCCGGGGTTGATGCGGATCTTGTCGATGCCCTGCTCCGCGGCCATGAGGGCCAGCCGGTAATCGAAGTGAATATCCGCCACCAGCGGCACAGGGCTGCCCGCCTTCAGGGCTCCGATGGCCCGGGCGGCGGCCTCGTCAGGCACCGCCACGCGGACGATATTGCACCCGGCGGCGGCCAGGGCCCGGATCTGGCCCAGGGTGGCCTCCACGTCGTGGGTAGGGGTATTGGTCATGGATTGGATGGAGACCGGCGCACCGCCGCCGATGGCCACGGGGCCCACATGGATCTGTCTGGTCAAGGCCGCTCCGCCTCTTTCACTTAAAAATATTCCACACATCGTGGAAGGCCACCAGCGCCATAACCCCCAGCAGGAGGATGAAGGCCCCGGTGTGGACATAGCCCTCGTACTTGGCGGGGATGCGCCTGCGGCAGATGAGCCACAGCAGCGCGTTGAGCAGGACGAAAAGCACCCGCCCGCCGTCCAGCGCCGGGATGGGCAGCATGTTCATCACCGCCAGGTTCACCGCGATGAGAGCCATGATGTTCAGCACGTTCAGGATGCCCGCCCACGCCGTGGCCGAGGACGCCCCCACCTGGGACACCACATCCACCACGCCGATGACGCCGGACACCTGGGTGACGCTCACCCGGCCGGTGACCAGGTCCGCCAGGCTGATCCAGACCGTGCGGACGTAGTCCGCCGTCTGGACAAAGGCCAGGCGCAGCCGGCCGCCCAGGGTGAGGTGCTCCGTCTGCCCGAAGATCAGGCCGAAGCCGGTGTAGCTTTTCCCCTCGTAAATGAAGGTGCCCCGATAGAGGGGGAATTCGCTCAGTTCGATGCGCTTCCCGTCCCGCTCCACCACCAGGTCCACGCCGGACTCGCCGTCGTTGCGCTGGAGAAAGGTCAGGACGTCGTCGTAGCACCAGATGCCGTGGCCGTCGATCTCCACCACCCGGTCCCCGGGCATCAGGCCGCTCTCCCCGGTCAGTTCCTCGGAAAAGCCGCCGGCAAAGGAGGTGATCACCGGCACCTGCACGGCGGTCACGCCGGTGTAGATCAGGATCACGATGAGCAGGCCGGCCACAAAATTCATGAAGGAGCCGGCGCACAGGATGATCAGCTTCTTCCACGCCTTCTGCCGGGCAAAGGAGCGGGGGTCCGCCGTCTCCTCGTCCTCGCCCTCCATGGCGCAGAAGCCGCCGATGGGCAGGGCTCTAAAGGTGTAAAGTGTTTCCCCCTTCTGCTTCTTCCAGAGGGTCGGACCCATGCCGATGGCAAATTCATTCACCTTGACTCCCAGCAGCTTGGCGGTAAAAAAGTGCCCGAACTCGTGGACGGCGATGAGAATGCCGAACAGCAGCACCGCCAGCAGGATATAGAGAATACGCGCGACCAATTCCTTCACCTCAGCATTTCATACACCGCCCCGCGGGCGGCGGCGTCGGCCTCAAAGATGGCCTCCAGGTCTGGATGCTCCACCGCGCTCACCCGCTCCAGCGCCCCCTCTACCAGCCGCTCGATGTCCAAAAAGCCGATGCGGTCGGCCAGGAACAGGGCCACGGCGGCCTCGTTGGCGCCGTTGAGAATGGCGGTGGAGGTGCCGCCTCTGCGGGCGCAGTCCAGCGCCAGGGCCAGGCAGCGGAAGGTCTCCGTGTCCGGCCGGGCAAAGGTCAGCGGCGGGCAGGAGAAC